>CAZLUR010000005.1:0-58539 GCA_964562725.1 uncultured Desulfohalobiaceae bacterium
AGCTTGGGTGCCTGAAAATTCGAAATGCCTATAAAAAAGCGTGAAACTTGAGATACTAAGATTAGCTAACCCCGACTAAATAATAATAAAATTTTGTAAACAGTAAAACCTGGAGTTATCATGTATTGTTGGACAGAAGAACTTGATCGGCGCACTTTCCTCAAATGGCAGCTCAAAAGCGGGCTCTGCGTCCTGGGTGGAATTGGCCTGCTGCAATTACCCGACAAAGCCCTGGCCAAAATATTTCCGGATCTGGTGGAGGCCCAGGGTCAGCCGGCTGCAGCCACAACGGCTGCAGTTCAGGGCCTGGGAGGCATGTCCAGATTTGTGCAGCCCGGACAGAAAGTGGTCATTAAACCCAATATGAGCTTTGATCAACCCCCGGAAATGGCCACCAATACCCACCCGGATGTGGTGCAGGCCTTGGCGCGCATGTGTAAAGAGGCTGGCGCTGATCAAATCTCAATTTTGGATAACCCCTTGCGCACTGCTGAACTTTGCCTGGTCAAAAGCGGTATAAAACAGGCAGGCCAGGCTGTACAGGGCTGCCAGGTCAAAGCAGTCCAGTCCAGGGGGGATTTCAGAGAAGTGGATATCCCAGCTGCAAAACAGATGACTTCCAATGAAGTAATGCGGGAGGTCCTGCAGGCAGACATACTCATAGCTGCCCCTGTGCTCAAGCACCATTCCAGTACCGGGGTCAGCCTGAGCATGAAGGGCATGATGGGCCTGATCCGCAACAGGAACATCATGCACTGGCGCTACGATCTGCATACTGCAATTGTAGATCTCTGCACCCTACTCACTCCTGATCTGGTGGTAATTGATGCCAGCCGGGCCTTGACCAGTGACGGTCCTTCCGGTCCAGGCACGGTGCTCGAACCCCTGAAAATAATTGCCAGTACAGACATGGTAGCTGCAGACGCCCAGGCTGTGACCCTGGTTAAATGGTATGGCAGGTCCATCAAGCCCAGTCAGGTCAAACATATCCAGCTGGCCCACGAGCGAGGCCTGGGCAGTCTGGAACTTGATAAACTAAGCATCGAGAAAATCAAGGCCTGATGAGTTTACAACGTTTTCTGCAAGCTCTGTGTCTGCTGTTGTTCATGCTGGCCCTGTTCTACACCGGGATTTCCATGCCTGACTGGCTTGCGGTGGATGCAATATTTTATCTGGACCCTTTGCTTTTTTTGGGAGTGCTGCTCTCCCTGGGGGTCCTGATCCCGGGAATTTTGATCCTGCTTTTACTTCTTCTGGCTACCTTATTCCTGGGCAGGTTTTTCTGCGGGTATGTCTGCCCCCTGGGCAGCACCTTTGATTTTTCCCGCTCTATGTTCCAGAGGCTGAAGTCCAGGCAGCAATATTTGCCTCCCCAGAACTGGCTTAAGCTTAAATACGCATTTTTACTGCTCATACTCATCAGCAGCCTGCTGGGACTGAATCTTGCCCACTGGGGCTCGCCCCTGGCCTGGGCCGGCAGGTTTTATGCCCTGGTCATTTTGCCCTGGCTGGAGTTTATTCCCCAGCAGATCTTGGAGCGCAGCCTGGGTCTCTTAGACTTTCTGGGCCTGCAAGGCCCTTCCCTGCAGCCAGACCCCTTGCGCTACAAAACACTATTCTTCCTGGTGCCCTTTATTTTGCTTTTACTCTGGCTGAACCACAAGACCCCCAGATTCTGGTGCAGATATATCTGCCCCACAGGAGCAATGCTGGCCCTGATCGGACAAAGGCCTATACTGCGCAGACAGGTAAGCCCGGCCTGCACAGACTGCAAGCAGTGCATTCAAGAATGCCCTATGCAGGCCATAAGCCAGGATCCCACCCAGACCTCCTTCCCAGAATGCATCACTTGCCAGAAATGCGCCAAGATCTGTCCGGAATGTGCAATATCTTTCAACCAGGCCAGACAGGCTGCAGCTAAAGAACCCTTTTTGCCTGCTCGCAGGCAGGCTCTGCAGACTGTGGGCCTGGCCACAGCAATCACCTTTCTGGGACATCGGGGCCTTTATGAGTACTGGCCCAAAGATGATAAAGGGCATATCACCCCTTTGGGCCTGATCAGGCCCCCAGGTGCGATTCCTGAGACTGAGTTCTTAAACCAGTGTACCAGGTGCGGGCTCTGCCTCAGGGTCTGTCCTACGAACATGCTGCAGCCGGCCTGGTGGGAGGCGGGCTTTTCCGGGGTCTACTCCCCTCTGGCAGTAGCCAGAAGAGGCCCCTGCGAGCCGGAATGCAACTCGTGCGGCCGGATTTGCCCCACTGGGGCAATTCGCAGCCTGGCCTTGCCTGAAAGACAATGGGCCAAGATGGGCACAGCTGTCATAAACCGCAGATCCTGTATTGCCTGGGAAATGGACCGGGACTGTTTGATCTGTGACGAGGCCTGCCCTTTTGGTGCTGTGCAGCTGCAAAGGGTCCCTGAGCAGAAAGTAGCCGTGCCTTTTGTGCAGGAGAATAAATGTACTGGCTGCGGTTTTTGCGAACATGCCTGCCCAGTGCGCTCTGAACCCTCTATCAAGGTCACTCCTATGGCAGAACTACGGCTGGCCAAGGGATCTTATCAGCAAGAAGGCCGCAGGCTGGGCCTTAGTATCAGCAGGGAAATTCAAAAATTGCCTGGCCTAAAACCAGAAGAGCCCCGAGAAGATGAGTTGCCCCCGGGGTTTTCAGAATAATCTCAAAAATAACCCAGACTGCTCAAAATCTGCAGCTGGCTTTCCTTGTCCTGATTCCTGCCCCCTCGCTCTGCATTGCTCTCTACTAGGCGTGTGCAGGGCTGGCAGCCCAAAGAGCGGTAGCCCTGTTCGTACAAAGGGCAATATTCCAGTCCAGCCAACTGGTGCCAGGCCCAGATATCCATCTCGCTCCAGTGCAAAATGGGATTTACCTGCACATAGCCTTTTTTCTCCTCTAACCAGAATTTATCCCTTCTGCCTGGAGCTTCATCATACCTGGTCCCAGTTAGCAACACCCTGGCCCTGTAGTACTGGATTGCCTCCTGCAGAGGTTTGATCTTCAAATCCAGGCAGCATTGCACAGGATCCAGGGCCAAAGGGTAGCGGCTCAAGTCCTGATCCGGACTGGCCACAAGGAGATCAATGCCCCATTTTTGGGCCATTTGATCCCGAAATCTGATAACTTCCTGAAATTTGCAGCCCGTATCCAAACTTAAAGCTCTGGGGGCTGAAGCACAAAATCCTTCCTGCTGCGATATTTCCCGGAACAGGGCCAGCAAAAGCGTGGAGTCCTTACCGCCGCTCCAAGCTGTCAAAATCCTGTCCAAAGCAAATTCATGCAATACATAAAGCAATCTTTGCCTGGTCAGTTCATATTTATCATGTAAGCTAAGATTGCACTGAGCCTTAATATCCATTTGTCTGTCCTGTGTGCTTAAAAGTGATCACCTTAAACATCTTAAGCAGTTTCAAGGCCCAACTAAATATTTTGGATTGTCTTGAACAATAATCAGTAACTTTGTGCAAGCCAATTAAATTGCCAATTTGTCCTCCTGCAGTTATTATAGCCACAACAATAGTTAAAATTTATTGCTCAACTGGTCAACCCAGTGCACTGGACAACCTTTTTTGGCAATAAGCTAGATATAGAATACTCTTTCAGCAGGCCTGAAATTTGACTTGCTTGTTTTGCTCAAAATTTAACCCTCACGGAATCATCCTTTGCCTCATATGCACATCCTGAATTGGACCATTATTATCCTGATCCTTGTTCTGGACTTTCTTGCAGCCGGACACGCCTTGCTATACAAGCGTGACCCCAGGGCGGCCTGGGCCTGGATAATCACCTGCATCATGCTTCCCACGATCGGCCCTTTCTTATATTTCCTGCTTGGCATTAACCGGGTGCGGACCAAGGCCAAGAAACTAAAATGGTACTGGCCCCCTCTAGATACCGCACTGGCAGACGAAAAACTAAAATCAAAAAAAACAGAGCAGACTGTTTATGATTTCGAAATATCCTCGGATTTCCACCAGCTGGCCCATCTCTCGGAAGCCATAAGCAACCGTTTACTGCTGGCCCAAAATAGCGTGCAAATCTTGTACAACGGGGAACAGGCTTACCCGGAAATGCTGGAAGCCATTGGCCAGGCCCAAAAAAGTGTGCTCCTGGTCTCTTATATATTTGACTCAGACCAGACAGGTAGAGAATTTGTTCAAGCCCTGGCTGAAGCCAAAAATAGAGGTCTTGATGTACGTGTCATGGTGGATGGGATTGGAGAGTTTTATTCCCGGCCTAGGATCAGCCGGCTGCTCAAAAAACAAAAAATACCTTTCACGCGCTTTTTGCCGCCCAAGCTGTATCCGCCATCCCCGTTCATCAACTTGCGCAACCACCGCAAAATGCTCATCCTGGACAGTGAATGCGGATTCACTGGAGGCATGAATATCGGAGACAGGCACAGAATAGAACTAAAAAACAACCCTAAACGGAAACAGGATATACACTTCAAGTTTCGAGGCCCTCTAGTCAAACAACTGGAAGAGGTCTTCCTGGAGGACTGGTCCTTTTGTACCAAGGACTTTAGCCTGCCTGACTCTGGCCCTGCTGTATCTATCCCAGAAGGCACAGCGATTTGCAGAACAATTACTGTAGGTCCCAATCAGGATCTGGACAAGCTGCGTATGCTGCTAGCCGGAGTGGTCTCCCAGGCCAGAAAAAAAGTCTCTATCATGACCCCATATTTCCTGCCCTCCAGGGAATTGATCGGAGCGTTGCAAACAGCTGCCCTAAAAGGTGTGCAAGTAGATATCGTGCTGCCCCAAAAAAACAATCTGCCCTTTGTACACTGGGCTACTCAAAACATGCTGTGGGAACTCCTGCAGTGGGGGGTCAGGGTATATTACCAACCTCCTCCCTTCAATCATTCCAAGCTTTTCTTGGCGGACAATTCATACGCCCTGGTAGGTTCAGCCAACTTAGACCCGCGCAGTCTGAGACTCAATTTCGAACTGGTGGTGGAGATCTACGACCATAATCTGGTGCAGGACCTGGACTCGCATATCCAGGACAAAATCCAGAAATCCCACGAACTGACCCTGCAGGAAGTGGACAGCAGATCCTTTCTGGCTAGGATCAGGGACTCCTTGTGCTGGCTGTTCAGCCCCTATTTCTAAGGCAGGGTCAGGCCTGACCCCGCAAGTACTGCACTGCCTGTTCCAGCCCGGAAACAGTCAACTCGAACATGGGAAATATCTGCCTGATCATACCTATCGTTCTGGTATAATTCCAATATTTTTTGGGAGCTGGATTCAGCCAAACAGAATAGGCAAATGAACTGGCTATGAATCGTAATCTTTCAATGCTAGGTAGTCCTGACCTTTCCTCTACATGGATAGAGCCGTCAGTGGCCATCAGTTCATAAGGGGCCATGCTTGCATCTCCCACAATGATGAACCTGGTCTCTGGATCCAGACGGACTAGCTCATCCACCTGAAAGGGCTTATTGCGCCTTGGAGGATCTTCCCAGAGCAGGTCATATATCGTGTTGTGAAAGAAAAAAGTCTTAATATCCTTGAACTGGGATCTGGCATAGGAGAAAAGTACCTGCACCACTTGCACATACGGGTCCATGGACCAGCCTCCATTATCAATAGCCAGCACCAGCTTGAGCTTGTCCTTAAGGCTTTTATCATAGACCAACTCTAGTTCGCCTGCGTTTTTCATGGTCTGGTTTATAGTTTCCTCCAGGTTGAGAACGTCCTTGGGACCAGCAGGCACCAGATTCTTCAAGCTCTTCAAGGCCTCTCCCACCCTGGCTTGAGTCAAAGGCTGATCAGCACTGTAATCCCTGTATCTTCTGTCCATGGCCACCTTCAGGGCTGACTTGCTCCTGGAGGCTCCGCCCACACGCATACCACCAGGATGATAACCAGAATGCCCCACTGGTGATCTGCCCCGGGTCCCGATCCACTTGTTGCCCCCGTGATGTTCTTCCTGTTGTTCCTGCAGGCGCTGCTCAAAATATTTGAGCAACTCCTCAGGGCTCATGGAAGCTACCTGATCCGGGTCCAGGTCCAGGGCCTGAGCCAGATCTTCCGGGGTCTGCAGCCACTCTCTGAGCATCTCCTTCATCTGTTCGGTCATCTGAAATCCGTGCAGGTTCTGAAGCTCCTGGCCCTGGAAATAATGGGCAAAAACCTGATCATACAGGTCGAACTGCCTCTCAGTCTTGACCAGGATCGTTCTGGCAGCTGTATAAAATTCATCCACAGAATTGATAAGTCCCCTGCTCAATGCCCGGTTCAAACGCAAAAAAGCAGTAGGAGTCACACCGATCCCATATTGTCGTAATAGATAGAAAAAATCGACAAACATGCATCTGCCCCTACAATTTCTGGCCTAGAGTCTACCGCAATGGTCTTGGGCAATCTGCAGGTCATTACTTTTCTTAAACAAAACTCCCAGATACGGAATATCACCCTTTTTTAATCGCTTAGGGCGAAAATCATTATTGCTCTGTAGGGCGCGGATCCAGTTAATGAGCTCCCGGGTAGCAGGCTTCTTTTCAACCGAGGGCAACTGTCTCAACCTATAAAAAGTCTGAACTGCGTTTTGCAGCAAATCATCACTTAAGTTTGGAAAATGGGCGCTGACAATGCTGCGCATCATATCTGGGTCTGGAAAGGCAATATGATGAAAATTGCAGCGGCCCAAAAACGGTTCTGAGAGGTCTTTTTTGGCATTGGAGGTAATGATGATCACTGGTCTGTGCTTGGCACGCACGGTCTTGTCTATTTCTATAATATCAAATTCCATCTGGTCCAAAACATCCAGCATATCATCCTGGAATTCACTATCAGCCTTGTCAATCTCATCTATGAGCAGTACAACCCTCTCTTCAGCCGCAAAAGCCTGGCCTATTTTGCCCATTTTAATATAGTCCTCAATCCTGCTCACATCCCTGCTGGAATCCCCGAACCTGCTATCATTCAAGCGGGTTAAAGTATCGTATTGATACAAGGCCTCCACCAGCTTCATATTGGATTTGACATTGAGCACAATCAATCGCATCTCCAGGGCCTCGGCAATGGCATGGGCCAGCATGGTCTTACCTGTGCCAGGCTCACCCTTGAGCAACAACGGCATCTCCAGGGCCATTGAAATATTGACAATCCGCGCCAACTCGTCGTCCAGGACATAGCTGGATGCGCCTTGAAATCTGTTTTGCAATTCATTCTCAGAATACATGTCCATCTCCGTGCATATGGTCTTATAACTCCTAGAATTCAACACCAGGGGGTTTCAACTCAATTCTGAGTCCTTGCAGTTCATTTGGACTCAACAAAAAGAGCTGATCCAGAAAATTTTGCTGCAGGCTGCCCGGGCCGGAAGCCTCTTTTGCAGCCATCTCTCCTGCTATTGCTGTTACAGCCATACCAGCTGCAGCAGCCAGCGACGTATCTTCTTGCACTGCGGCAAAGGCTGCAACCAGAGAACTGGCCACGCAGCCCATTCCTGTCACCCTGGCCATCAATTGGTGCCCGTTATCTATGACTATTACTTGCTCCTGGTCAAGCACATAGTCCTTGGCCCCGCTAATACAGATTAGACAGTTGAAATTACTGCCCAGCTCCAGCCCTGCCTTAAGGGCCTGCTCTGCAGAATGCAGGCTGTCCACTCCCTTGGAACTGCCCATGCCCCCGGCTAGATGCAATATCTCTGAGGCATTGGCTCTCAAAATCTGCACCCAGCCTTGTTGCAGAAAATCCAGAGCAGCCTGAGTGCGCAGCTTACTTGCTCCAGCTCCCACAGGATCAAGGATTATGGGCAATCCCATTTCAGCGGCTTTCTCACCGGCCAGATGCATAACATCTAATTGTCTTTGATGCACTGTACCAATATTGAGCAGCAAAGCCTGGGAAATCCCCAACAGCTCAATAATCTCCTGCTTGGAACTGGACATTAGTGGAGAAGCACCCAGGGCCAGCAGAGCATTGGCTGTAAAGTTAGTGACCACTGCATTGGTCAAATTCAAAACCAATGGAATTCGATTGCGCAAGATCTGCAATGAGTTTATGACCTGAGTGGATCCCAACATGGATACTTCTCCTTATAAAGACCCTTGAACCTGTAACTGCTTGTGCTTACTGCACTATATAAGATTCATGTGAAAAAACTTTATTAGAACAAGTTTGGATCATAATATGCCCCAGCCTTAGACACCCTTTGCAACAACAAACGCGTATTGGCATTTACCCTGAATCTATCAAGTTCTTCCAGGGCAATCCAGGAGGCATCCTGCGCGTCATCTCCAGGCTTTGGGCTCCCACTCAAATATTTGGCCCACAAATCAACAATAATATAGTGGTAAAGCAGGCCACCTACTTCATCCTGCTCAATCCAGTCAAATACATACACCGGGTCTCCAGCCTGGATACTGATGCTTGTCTCTTCCTGGATCTCGCGTTCAGCAGCCTGCTGCAGGGACTCGCCCAATTTTATCAACCCTCCAGGGATAGACCATTGCCCTGTTCCCGGGGGGGCAGCCCTTAGTACCATCAGTACTTGCTCTTGATGTATAACCAGGGCACCTATGCCCACCAGAGGCATTTCAGGATATCTTCTTTGCAATTCATCAACTCCATTTGCCTAAAAAGGGGCTTCATCAATGGATCCAGCCTCAGAGGGAAAGGCCGGGCCAAACTCCTGAGTTTGCTGATCCCGAGCCTGAAAAGGATCTTGCTCTGCATTTTGGGACTGTGCAGACTGTTCAGGTTTTCCCTGGCTCTGACTATCCATGAATACAACCCGCTGGGCCTTGACTTCTGTGGTATACCTGTCCTGACCTTGCTGATCCTGCCATTTTCTGGTCTGCAAGGAGCCTTCCACCAGAACCAGCCTGCCCTTACCCAGATAATTATTTACATTTTCTGCCTGTTTATTCCAGACCACAATGCGGTGCCATTCAGTCTTTTCCTGCCGGCCCCCCTCCTTATCTGTATAGCTCTCATCAGTGGCCAACGGAAAATTAGCTACAGGCGTGCCATTTTGGGTATATCTAAGTTCCGGATCCCTGCCCAGTCTACCCACTAGTAAAACCCTATTGTAAGTTCCCGGCATAACCCACCTCCATTTAGCTGCCGAAATGCAGGCTATAGATCATTTATTACTATAAACAACACTTATCCAATGCACTGTCTCAGCTGTCATGTTGTTTATAGTTTGCAAAGCAATTACGTCTCTGCATCTTTTCTGGCATACTTGCGTTTTTTTGGCAATAATCTAAATCCTGTTAACAGGACAACTGGCAGGCAGAAATTGGAATACTGGCAATAAAAACAAATTGTTGCCCAGCAGATTTTGACTGTCCAGACTCTAATTGTGCTTTGGCTTTTAATCTAAGCATCTTTTCCCTGCAGACAATAGCCCCAGGCCGAACTCTTGGGTTTGTGTTCCGATTTTCCCTTGACTTCTGTATATTCTTGTTTCAATTTATTAATTTCTATTCACAAAGTGCAACACCCAAACCAGAGAAATCATACATTAGCATCCCAGGCGGAGGTTTCATTCAAACCATGAGCGATTACAAAGACAGCCTAAACCTGCCCCGCACAGACTTTCCCATGCGGGCCAAGTTGCCCCAGAAAGAACCTGAAATGGTGGCCTTCTGGAACAAGACCGCTGCTTACCAGAAAATGGTGCAGGTCAACAAAGCAAGCCAAAGCTTTGTGCTCCACGATGGCCCGCCCTATGCCAATGGACACATCCATCTGGGTACGGCCATGAATAAAATCTTAAAGGATATTATTGTCAAATCCAAAAATCTGTTGGGCTTTAAGGCTGAATACGTACCTGGCTGGGATTGCCATGGCCTGCCCATCGAACATAAAGTTGAGCAGGAACTAAAAAATAAACACGAAAACCTGAATACTTTGCAGATTAGACAGCGTTGCAGAGAATACGCTCAGAAATACCTGGATATTCAGCGCAATGAATTCCAGCGCCTGGGCGTCCTGGGTGCTTGGCAAATGCCCTATCTAACTATGTCCCCGGCATACGAAGCAGCTACTGCTGCAGAACTCTGCAAATTTATGGAAATGGGTTCTGTACTGCGCAGGAAAAAGCCCATCCACTGGTGCACGTCCTGCCAGACCGCTCTAGCAGAGGCTGAAGTGGAATATGCAGAACACAAGTCACCTTCCATCTACGTGGCTTTCCCTCTGCCAGACCAGGGTTTTGCTCAGAAATATAACCTGGACCCAGATAAAACCTTCCTGCCCATCTGGACCACCACGCCCTGGACCATTCCCGGAAACATTGCAGTGGCTGTACATCCGGACTATACATATGTCCTGATTCATGCTGCTGGGAATTTCTTTTTACTGGCAGAAAAGCTGCTCCAGGAGTGTGCACAAAAATTCGGCTGGCAGGAACATAGAATAATCCAGCGTATCCAGGGTCGAGAGCTTGAAGGCCTACAGGCCAGGCACCCTTTCTATGAGCGCTTATCTCCTGTGGTGCTGGCCAATTACGTGACTCTGGAATCAGGAACAGGATCTGTACACACAGCCCCGGGACACGGCCAGGAAGACTATGAAACAGGCTGCAGTTATGGACTGCCGATCTATGCCCCTGTAGATGACCAAGGCGTATTCTGGCCTGAAGTAGAACATTTCTCTGGCCTGGATGTGTTTACAGCTAACCCGGAAGTTATAAACCTGCTACAGACCAAGGATCGCCTTTTGGCTCAGGAGGTTTTGCAGCATTCCTACCCCCACTGCTGGCGCTGTAAAAAGCCTGTAATCTTCCGGGCCACCACCCAGTGGTTCATATCCATGCAGGAAAACAATCTCCGCAGCACTGCCTTGCAAGCCATAGATAATGAGGTGCAATGGATTCCTGCCTGGGGCAAACAGCGCATCAGAAATATGATAGAGCACAGGCCGGATTGGTGCATCTCCAGGCAAAGATCCTGGGGAGTACCGATTCTTGCTCTGCTCTGTCAAGGCTGTGGACAGGCCTATAACGACCCGCAATGGGCCCGGGAAATCGTGCAACGTATCGAGAAGCACGAAAATGGTGCAGATTATTGGTTCCAGGCCACCCTGGAGGAAATCGTGCCCCAGGATCTGCGTTGTGCGCATTGCGCGCAAAGCAACTGGCAAAAGGAAACCGACATACTGGATGTCTGGTTTGACTCAGGGACCAGCTATGCTGCTGTGCTGGAAAAAAGGCCAGAGTGCACCTTTCCCGCAGATATGTATCTGGAAGGCTCTGACCAGCATAGAGGCTGGTTTCACAGCTCCTTGCTGGCCAGTGTGGGCACCAGGCAGCAGGCACCCTACAAAACAGTACTCACCCATGGTTTTGTGGTAGATGGTCAGGGCAAGAAAATGTCTAAGTCCGTGGGCAATGTGATTGCGCCTCAGGACATCATGGACCGCTATGGCGCAGAGATTCTTCGCATGTGGGTTGCCTCGGAGAATTATCAGGAAGATCTGCGCATATCAGACAAGATCCTCAAGCAACTGGTGGACAATTACCGCAGGATACGCAACACTTGCAGATTTATCCTGGGTAATCTACAGGATTTTGAGCTCGATGAAAACGCTGTGGATATCAGCAAGATGCTGCCCCTGGACAGATACATGCTGCAGGTAGTTCGGGACAAACACTACGAACTGCTGCAAAACTACCAGAAATACGAACTGCACAAGGTCTATCACTCTATCCACAATCTTTGCGTCAACGAATTGAGCTCTTTTTATCTGGACATATTAAAAGACAGGCTCTATGTCTCTTTTGCGGACAGCGTCCAAAGGAGATCTGCTCAGACCGCACTGCAGGAAATTTTGTTTTTGCTCCTGCAGGATATGGCTCCGATCATGAGCTTTACTGCGGAAGAGGCCTATCAGTATCTGCCCCAAAGCAAAATAGAGAAAAGCAGCACCATTTTCAGCCTGCAAGCCAGGCTGGAAATGCCCCTGGCAATGGAACCGGAAGAAAAAAAGATTTGGGACCTGGTGGTGATGTTGCGCAATGAAGCTAATAAGGCCATGGAGCCGGCTAGAAAAAACGCTTTAATCGGACATTCCCTGGACGCTCACTTGGACTTTTATCTTTCCAGACCCATTTGGGAACAACTAAGTCCTTTAGAGCAATACTTGAGGGAAGTCTGCCTGGTTTCCAGCATCGCCTTGCATCCTGAACAACAAGCCCCAAGCAACTTATTTCAAAGCCAGGAATTAGCAGGCCTGAAAATCAAGGTCAGCCCTGCTCCAGGCAATAAGTGTGCTAGGTGCTGGAATTTCAGCCAAGAAACTGGTCTGGACCAAGCCCAGCCTGAACTCTGCCCCAGGTGCGCTCAAGTAATGGCTAAAGTCTGCGCTGCCTCCAGAAAAAAATGATCAATGAAAACTGCGGATACCAATAGCATGAAGCCGAGATCTGCATGGATAATTGCTCTAACAGTCTTGATCCTGGATCAGAGTACCAAGGCCTGGATCCAGAGCACTATACCGCCCTGGGGCCAAAAAACCGTCATACCCGGTTTTTTCAACCTGGTGCATGCCCTGAACAAAGGTGCAGCCTTCGGTTTTTTGAATAACGAGTCCACGCAATGGCAACCATATTTTTTCATTACTGTAAGCCTGCTGGCTGTACTATGCATCGCTTACATCCTGCATTTTATTCCCAGAAAAGATACGGTCTTTCTCACTGGCCTGGGTCTGGTCCTGGGCGGGGCTCTGGGCAACCTCTTAGACCGGATTAGATCAGGTATGGTCCTGGATTTTTTGGATTTACATATTAAATCCTTGCACTGGCCAGCATTCAATATAGCTGATACAGCCATTAGTGCAGGAGCCCTGATCCTGTTAGTTTCATTTTATCGACGGGACAAAAATGTATCCAGTCCTGGCTGAAATTGGTCCTGTAACCATATATAGCTACGGTTTCTTTATTGCCCTGGCCTTTTTACTGGGCCTGGGTATCTGGAAGGACGAGGCCCGGCAAAAAAGTTTGCAGGTCAGCCTGATGCCCGGGCTGGCCTTTATGCTCATCCTAAGTTTCCTGTTGGGTGCCAGACTGGCCTTTTTCTTTCAGCATGAACCCGCACTGCTTTTAGAGCGGCCTGCAAATTTCCTGTATTTTTGGCAGGGAGGACTTAGTTTCTGGGGTGGTGCTGGCTTGGCAGCTTTGACCTGGGTAGTTTTTCTTGGCCTCAATAAGCAACCGTTGTTCGCCTGGGCCGACTCTATGGCGCCGAGTCTGGCTGCTGGATATGCAGTAGGAGGCATTGCTTGCTTTCTTTCTGGTTCTTGTCACGGCAGTCCCACTAATTTTATCCTGGCAGTCCGCTATGACCATTTCCAATCCCAGGCCCCCCTTTTTATTCCACTGCACCCTACCCAGATGTACTATTCCCTGTCTGGAATCCTGGTTTTCATCCTGCTTACACTGATCAAACCCAGACTGCATTATCCCGGCCAGCTAATGGCCATTTTTTTGTTGGCCTATTCATTCTTATATTTTAATATTTCCCTGTTGCGCGGAGATGTGCAGTTCCAACCAGGGGGCTTGCTCTGGCAACAATGGCTGGCAATTTTAATTTTCTTGGCCGGGCTTATATGCTATTTTAAAACAAGGAGCTCCTAGATGCCCGAGCTTTCTGCACTGCAACTTACACTGATCATCCTGATTCTTTTACTGCCTATCTTGCCCAATCTATGGGCAATATGGCATATTTTCCACAGCGATTTTCAAAGCGTCCAGGAAAAAATGGGCTGGTTGTTGGCAGCAATGTTCTTGCCAGTGTTGGGTGGAATTGCCTATTGCCTTATGGGTAGAAAAAGGGCTAAAAGAATATTATGATATCATGAAATTTTATATAACAATAACCGGCCGACTGGAAGCAACCCTTGTCCAGCCCGGAGAAGACCGGCGCTAGATCCCATCTTAAAGCAATAAAATGATTAACCAGGTGAATCATATGCAAAAAATTGTATTTTTATTCTTAATCGCTTTCTATCTTACTGGCTGTACAACCACCATGGAAGATTATAATCAGTTGCAAAGGCAGCTCAACGACCTGCGCCATGAACAGCGCCAGGACAAACTACAATTCCAAGACACAATACAAACCCTGGAACAAGAGATAGCAGCGCTGCAGGAACAGACCGAAAAATTAATGGATCAGACCGCAGGCGGAGTTCGCTCCATACAAGCGGATCTTTGGTCCGGTCTGGAAGCCCAGAAAGTGGAGCTGGCTACAATTAAGGGCATGCAGGAAGAAGCCAGGCTCAAGCTGCTCAACCTGGAGCAACAGCAAAGCGCACGGGAACAGAAAATTGTAGATATGCAAGAGAAGCTGCAAGCACTGGATTCCCAAGTTCAACAAGTTATCAGCCAGCTCGGCCTGGAAATTGAGTCAAAAAAAAGTAGTGCTGATCATGAACCAGGACCTGAAGCAAGGGATATTCCTGGACCTGAAACAGACCCTGCCCAGCAGATATACGAACAAGCCCTGGAAAGCTTCAACCAAAGGCAATACGCGCAGGCCATCAGCTTATGGTCTGAGTTCGTGGAAAGCTTCCCTGAACACGAATTGGTATCCAATGCCTATTTTTGGCAAGGTGAGAGTTTTTACCAACTGCAGGACTATGCTCAGGCAGCATTGCAATACCAAGAAATACTTGAAAATTTTCCTGAGAGCAGCAAACATCCCACTTCCCTGCTCAAACAAGGACTGTCCTTCTACCACTTAGACAAGAACAAGGCGGGCAGGATCCTGCTCCAGGAACTTATTGATGAATACCCTGACTCCGCCGAAGCCAAGCGGGCCAAAATATTCTTGCAGGAACGCTGAGTTCAAAATAGGCTGAAATGCTTGACAAGGATTTCAACATGATTTCTGGTATGTGCACAAAACTTGCTGCAGTTGTTGTGCCTTTTTCTGACCTATACCAGGCAGTTCCTGCAACTCTTGGATCTGAGCCCGGCAAATAGCCTGCAAAGACCCGAACCTGGACCACAACAGCCTGGCTGTACCAGGCCCAATTCCAGGCAATTCCTCTAGCCTGCTCTGTATCCCTTTTTGACGAGCGTTTTTTTGTTTGCCCAGCACGAACCTGTGCGCCTCGTCCCGTATACGTTGCAAAAACAAAAGCCCGACATCCCCTGGCGCTAGGGCAACCTGATTCTTGCGCCCAGGCCTAAAGACTTTATCCTGCAAGGACCCTTGGCTGTGGCTCTCTTTTGCAATAGCGGCCAGTTCCCAAGAAAAACTAGAGCCCTGGTCCTCTGCAGGTCCCTGCTTTTTTTGCTGCAGCACATCCTGAACCACACGCAAATGGCCTTTGCCTCCATCTATCAAAACCAGGTCTGGCCAAGGCGGTCCGGATCGCAGCCTCCTAGACACCCAATTGCGCATGGCCTGGTAGTCGTCTTGCAGACCCTCCAGCTCAGGAAATTTGTATATTCTGTATTGTTCCGGACTGGCCTGTCCATCTTCAAAAACTACCTGGCCCACAAGTACATCCTGGCCACCCAGATGGGAGACATCTACTGCTTCTATCCTATGCGGTAATTTGCGCAGTCCAAGTTTATTGGCCAACCTGGCTAAATCAGGTCTTTCCTGTTCATCAGCTGCTGGCTGATGTTGCAGTATGTTGGTCCGGACCAGCTCCAGCAGTCTTTTTTCCCTTTGCCTTTTGGCCACACATAGCCTAACCTTGGCTCCCCGCCTTTCCTGCAATATTTCCTGAAGGCCGGGGTCCTGCATAGGGAAAGGCAATATAATACGCTCCGGAATAAACCTGTCTTTTCGATAAAACTGCAACAGGAAGCTGCGCAAGCTCTTCTGCCTTTCTGCAATCAGTCCGGAAGCAGGGCTTATGTTGTCCGGAATATTGCCAGCCCCTAGCAAGTGAGGATCTTTCCAATAAAAGCTCCTGCTATCCAAAACCTTGCCCTGTCGAACAAACAACAGACCCAAACCCAGTCCACCTCCTAACTGCAGTATATGCAGAACATCCAAATCCCCTCCCTCGGGCAGGACCACTGACTGCTGTTCTACTGTGTTCTGCAAGGCCTTTAATTGATCCCTTTTTTGAGCCGCCTTTTCATACTCCAGTTTTTCCGCTGCCTGGTTCATTTCCCACTTTATCTTGCGAGCCAATTGCCTGGATCTGCCACTAAAAAAAAGCTCCAACTCCTGAACTAATTCCCAGTACTCCTGCCTGGAAACTTCCAGTACGCATGGGGCAAGGCACCTTTTCATCTGATACTGCAGGCAAGGCCTGCTCCTGTTTGCAAATGCCCTGGACTTGCATTTACGCAAAGGAAAGATCCGATTAATGACTTTTAAAGTAGCCCTGGCTGCCTGGGCGGAAGTAAATGGGCCATAATAAAGCCCCTGATCCTTTTTGACCTTTCTCGTCAAGCTCAAACGTGGATAATCATGGTCCTTATCTAGCTTGAACAGGATATAAGACTTGTCATCCCGCAGTACTATATTGTATTTAGGTTTGTGCTTCTTGATCAGACTGGATTCCAGCAGCAAGGCCTCCTTGTCTGTACTAGTACACAAATATTCCAACCTGGCTACATTTTCCAGAAGCACTCTGGTCTTGGCAGGCTGTCGGTCAGGATCCCGGAAATAAGAGGAGAGGCGCTTCTGGAGATTGCTGGCCTTGCCCACATAAAGGACCCGGCCCCGGGCATCCTGCATCAGGTAGACGCCTGGGGAATTTGGATAATCCTTGTTCAGCTCTAGGTTGTTCATATCACTTTCAAAACATGGTCAGCTGGGAACAGACTATGTCCCTTAGCAGCAGCAAGTGTGGACCCAGAATCCTGTTTTTCAGCGGCGGTAGTGCACTAAAAGACTGCGCCCGCAATCTGCTGGAATTCACTTCAAATTCTGTACATCTACTTACGCCATTTGATTCCGGCGGAAGTTCGGCCCTATTGCGTCAAGCATTTGCAATGCCGGCAATAGGGGATATCCGAAATCGCTTGTTGGCCCTAATGCCCCACAAGTCTGAGCAAGACCGGCAGGCTGCCCGATTGCTAGACCATCGACTACCCATAAAGGCCAGCCCTGTAGATTTGCTGGCCAGGCTGGACAGTCTGTGCAATGCGCAACATCCGCTATTTAACGGTCTGAGTCAGCCAGCCAAAAGCCTGATCAATAGCTCTTTGCAAAATTTTAGGCAATGGATGCCGTCCGGGTTCGACTTAAAAGGGGCCTGCATCGGCAACCTTGTACTGACTGGAACCTATCTTGCATGCGACAGGCAATTAGCACCAGCCATTGACCGGATGAGCAGCACCTTGCTCGCCCAGGGATTAATTCGGCCCATAGTGGAAGAAGACCTGCATTTGGCTGCGCAGCTGGAAAACAATGATGTCCTTTATGGCCAGCATATGATAACCGGTAAAGAGCGGCCCAGGCTGCAGCAACGCATAAAACACATTTATCTGGTAAAAAACACAATGCAGAAAGTCAGCGTTCGCCTGGATCCGGAACTGGAACAATTAATACACCAGGCAGATCTGATCTGTTATGCCATGGGCAGTTTCTTTACCAGCCTGATTGCCACTATGCTGCCTGAAAATGTGGGACTTGCAGTGAGTAAAAACCCCGCACCCAAAGTATTTATACCAAATACAGGCGATGACCCTGAATTGTTCGGACACAGCCTGATTAGCCAGGTCAGTACCCTGCTTGGCTATTTAAGACAGGGCCTGACCAAAAAAGAACTTGCAGACTGCACACTGCTCAGCCATATCCTGCTGGACAAAGACAGCAGCCTATATCCTGGATCTCTGGAAGAAAACCATGTGCAAAAGCACGGAATCCAGATTGTGAAACAAAAGCTGATCACCAAGAACAGCCAGCCTTTCCTGGATGGATATCGATTGGCCTGCGCCTTGATCCAGCTGAGCAAAACCCACTAACTTTGCTCTTCCCAGCCCTGCTCCCCTATCAAAGGCACAAAGGCCACATCCAGCAGCCTTTCTTCCTGAAAATTATCATCAACCCCTTTGGTGATCCGGGTGATAAATTGTCCTAGACGATATTGGCCTACCGGCATCACCAGGCGCCCTCCAGGCTTTAATTGCTCTTTCAAAGCCTCGGGCACTCTTGGACCAGAAGCGGTGACCAAGATGGCTTCAAACGGGGATTCTTCAGGCCAGCCCAAGGTACCGTCTGTTTGACGGCAATAAACATTATTATAGCCCAGCCCCTGCAGGGTCTTCTGCGCCTGCTGTACCAATTCTGCAATACGCTCCACTGTATAAACCTCCCGGGCAATACAGCTGAGCACCGCGGCCTGGTAGCCCACTCCAGTGCCCACCTCCAAAACCTTTTCTCCTCCTGTCAAGCGTAAGGCCTGGGTCATATAGGCTACAATATAGGGCTGGGATACAGTCTGATTAAAGCCTATGGACAGAGGCCTGTCCTCATAGGCCTGGCCCACCAAGTTCAATGGCACAAACCTGTGCCTGGGTATGCTGCGCATAGCTTCCAGCACTAAGGGGTTGGTCACCCCCCTGGCCTCGATCTGGCTGCGCACCATATCCAGCCTTTTTTGCCTGTACACTGCCTCCAATTCAGTATCCATATTTATGACCCCTGCCTGCCCGGGATGGAAGCGGATTTTAGTCCTCTGCGTTTGGTCCGTGTTCCTGATAGATGTAAAAAAGGCACAAACCCACCAAAACAAAGCCTAGAAGCAGCATCAAACCTTCCAGCATCCTGCACCTCCTTGTTCGATTTATGCAAGCATATAAAGCAGGCAAATCATGCCTGCCGATATTATAAACTCTTTGTGTTCAGTGCTCAACTACTCGCGATGAGGTTTACAGGGTTTGATTAAAAAAGAATCTCAAAACCAGATCCACACACGTGTTTATTACAACACAATCCATCTTGGCCTGAGCAAATAGCTGTGCAAGACCGGGGTAATGCCCGAAGCCATAACAATATCACCAATAAAGCTGAGCAGAATAATAAGTATGGATTGAGGTTTGTTGCGCAGAATAGTCTGCATTGTGCATGCCTGTATGTCTGGTTATAATCTCTGACTTTCCGAAAAAGGTTTTTAAGGTCTTTATCCAACCAAGTCAAACCAGAGCACAAAGGCTTGTGGCTATTTGCTTATTGTGCTAGTCAGCCTGTGTACAAGCTGCTCTGTTATCTCCAAACAGGTAATGGATCAGCCCTGAAGTACTCTTTTGTTTCAATGCTCTCAAGGCTCAGGCACCAATCCATTAATCAGGATTTGAGAATACTTGGCTTTAAAATAGGTTAGTCAAGCAAAAACCTTTAGCAGACTCTGAGCATAGTCGCTGCTCCCTAATCGCCCTCTTGGGACTCGGACTTAGCCTGTACACATAAGCTATGCAATATTCAGCAATTTATGAAGCAATAAGCATTGTAGGCCAGTCCATGTCCTTTAGACAAGTGCAAACAACTGGGACACTTTTGGGGCACCTGATATGGAGAATGTTCCCCTCCAGGCGCAGAATTGCACGCCTGGCCACAGGTCTGCACTTAGGACTGGAACCATCAGAGGCCAAGGCCTTAGCCAAATCTAGTTTCATGCATTCAGGCAAATCTTTCCTGGATCTCTTTTTGTGCCGTAAGGTGGACAACAGATTTGTCCGGGATCGCATCTCTTGCCAACAACCAGACCAATTGCAAACCATGCTCCGGATACAAAGGCCTGTGGTGGCAGTAACCGCCCATTTTGGGGCTTGGGAAATCCTGGCTGGTCTCCTGGGCCTCTACTTTCAAAACCGACAGGCCCAGATCATAGTGCGCGACCCCAAAAATCAAAAGCTGAGCTACACTTTGAGCCATTTACGCGCCCATGCGGGCATAGATTTAATACACAACCGCCAGGCAACCTTTAAAGTGCTGCGCTGCCTGAATAATCACGGCATAGCTGCATTTCTAGTAGATCACAATTGTAGCCGGAACAAGGCTGTTTTCCTGCCATTCCTGCAAAAATTTGCTGCAATAAATATTGGCCCGGCAGTGCTGGCAGTCAGAGCCAGAGCTGTAGTCTGGCCGGTTTTCCTTGCCCGCTGCAGCTCTGGGAAATATCTGTTGTACAATCAAGACTACCTGGACACCAAACACCTTGGCGGGAATTTTGGACAAAAGGTGGAACAGGTAGCTGAGTTTTATACCAGGTCTGTGCAGGACATGGTACTGCGACACCCGGAACAATGGTTCTGGATGCACAAAAGATGGAAGACCAGGCCCCTCTGGGAAAAAAAGAAAAAGCCCAGAGAGGCGGCATAGTCCCTCTGGGCTTTTTTCCGCTCCTATTATTTTCTGGCCCTAGATTTGGGCAAATGCCTTTTCAAAATTGGGCACTACCTGTTTTTTTCTGCTCATTACACCGTCCAGCCAGACCCTGTCCCCTTCAGGCTGTTTACTGAACCCCTTTTGCACCACTTCAGGCTGGTCTGAAACCAACAGCATTTCAGAACCTTCTTTCATTATGTCAGTGAGTAATAAAAAGACACTGTGGTAATTGCCTTCATTCTTTAAAGAATTAATGTCCTGCACAATGTCCTCTTTGACCTTGTCCAGCAAGGACAGATCAACAACTTCAATTTGACCTATACCCACTTTTTTGCCGGACATATCAAAATCCTTATAGTCACGCATGACTAATTCCCTGACTGGTGTGCCTTCGATGGCTGACTTGACTTTGAACATTTCCAGGCCCAAGTCTGTCAATTTATCGATTCCAGCCAAATCCGCAAGCTCCTGGGCAGCCTTGCGGTCAGTATCGGTACAGGTGGCAGACTTGAAAATGACGGTATCGCTTAAAATGGAGCAAACCATAATCCCTGCAATATTTTTCGGTAGTTGCACCCCGTAAAAATCATACATGTACTTGAGGACTGTGCAGGAACAGCCCACAGGCCAAATCCAGGCCTCCACCGGATTGGGCGTGGTTACGTCCCCGATCTTATGGTGATCCACTATGCCCAGAATCTCTCCCTGATCCAGGTTATTCAGACTTTGGGAGCGATCTGAATGATCAACAAGATAAACCTGTTGTCCACTGGCATCAGTGATCAGTTCAGGAGGGTT
This sequence comes from uncultured Desulfohalobiaceae bacterium, assembly GCA_964562725.1. GTDB lineage: Bacteria > Desulfobacterota > Desulfovibrionia > Desulfovibrionales > Desulfothermaceae > CAZBUB01. The sequence continues at coordinate 21,080 of CAZLUR010000005.1, forward strand.
GACCCCGAACTTTTCCAGAACAAACTTGCTCTCTGGACTGAGCTCACCCTGCACTCCGGGCTTGCACTGCTGGCCTAATTTACTCTTCAGGTCAGCCAGAGCAATGGCTGCACAAACCGAATCTGTATCCGGGCTCTTGTGCCCTACTACATATACTGCCATGTCCTTTACCTCCTTGTATATTTACCATTTTTAATCTCCTGTCCTGCACAACTTTGTGAGAAATAGCACAATATCTTTGCACTGCCAAGTACAACTTGTGACCAGCCAGGGCAGATGAGCTTTCTAAATTCGAGACGTTAGCTCCAGGCTGAAGCCAGTACCAAAATCATCTGTTGCGCAACTGAACAAGAGCCGCGTTCAGAATTGATCTCAATTAATTATGCCAGATACTTATACAAGCCAAACAAGCAGAGCTGCCCCCAGGGCCAAACCTTGGTAGGCTGTTTTATTGCGCAAAGACAAGACTGCGCCCAGAAGGCCCAGGCTCCATATATGCCGCCAGGCAATGCCCTTGAATTCCCAGGGCCAATTTGCATATGTATACTGCAGCAGGTAGAAGCAGGCCAAAAAGCTGAGCAGATAAAGCAAGAAATTAACAGCAGCCAATTGCAAAAGCCCCTTTTTGACCAAAGCCCCTGGCTGAAACCTCTCGCTGTCTTGCCTGGCGTATTTTAGCAATTGATTGTAGCTGGCATTTTGCTGCCTGTGCTGCCAGATCTCAATTCTGGCGCCGATTCTGGCCAACAAGACGCCAGGCAATAATAAGGGCAGAGCCTGGCCTGAGCTATACAAACCCAGGGCTGAAGCCAGAATCAGGGTCTGGAAAGTAGCCAGAATTCTATGAGGAGGGACAAAGGTTCCAGCAGGAAAAGCATCCAGCCAGAACAATTCATAAAATAAAGCAACACCTATACTAAGCGCCCATTCTCCAGTAAAAAGGCCATAAAACAGACCTACCACCAAAGGCCGGTCTAAAAATCCTGGATTAAAGGCGAATCTGCAAAGTGCAAGCAGGCCAAAAAAAAACCTGAAACCAAAGCCAAAATCAATGGATGCATATCCATGGGTCAGAGTTTTTCCTTAAGGCTAAATTCTGTCCTGATCAATTACCAGATGGGTTTAACCTGGACCTGGATATTGGGTACACAGCGAAAGTCCAACCTGACACCGTTTTTCTCAAAATAACGCAGACAGTGCATATCTTCCTGGCTTAAGGCTATATGCTCGCAAACTTGGTGCCTTCCCGGAGCATAATGAATATTGCCAATGTTCAGGGCACATAAGTCCAGCCCAGAATCAAGTGCTGCTTTAGCATCTTTGCAGCTATAAAAAAGCAAAAAAATCTCCCTGCTATACCTTTTTGGGTACATACGGCCTATCTGTTCCTGGATGCGCAAAATTGGACTGAAAAAAATCTCTATCCCTTGGGGTACTGCCAATTTGATTATTTCCTGCTGCAGTTCATCCTGGGCCAGTTCATTATTGGCCACAATAATGTTCCTGGCATTGGAATAGGGCAACCAAGTTTCCACAACCTGACCATGCACCAGCCTATTGTCTACCCGGGCCCACAGTCCGCACTTATCCATCAGTCACCTTTCGTTTCAGCACTTCTCCGGCCACTACAATACCCTGTTGGCCTGCGTTTTTAGCTTGCAAGGCCAAATCCTGTAAAGCCAACTCTCTGGAACCCATTATCTTCAACAGCATGGGCAAATTAGCCCCGGTAATCACTTCCAGATTCCCGGAGCCAAGCAAGGAGAGACTCAGATTACTCGGAGAACCTCCAAACATATCTGTAAGTACAATGACTCCCTGTCCTGCATCCACTTGCTTCAGCCCTGCCTTGATATCCTGCAGGATATCCTCCATTCGCCGGTTTATATCTACTGAGACTGCCAAACAGCCCTGTTGAGCACCCATAATCTCCTGAGCAGTCTGCAGAAGTATATATCCGAAATCCAGGTGGGTAACTAGTAGAACCCCAACCATGAGCACCCCGAAAATATTTTTAACCCAGTTCCAAGTGCCTGTGCTCTAACGATGCCTGGTAACCATGGCCTTTTAAACTCTCCCAGACCTTCTCTGCCACAGCCACTGATCTGTGCCTGCCTCCTGTACAGCCCAGGGCCACATTCAACCTGTATCTGCCTTCCCTGGCATACAGAGGCAATATATAAAACAAAAAATCCAAAAACTTGACTAAAAAGGTATATCCAGGCTCTTCTGAGAGCACATACTGTATGACATCCTGATCCTGTCCGGATAAGGCCTTGAATTCCGAAATAAAATATGGGTTGGGCAAAAACCTGAGATCAAAGACCAGGTCCGCTTCCTTGGGCACTCCATATTTGAAGCCGAAAGAAACCACCCGCACTCTGAGTCCCTGACTCACAGTGCCAATAAACTTCCATTTTTCCTGCAGATGCCTTCTCAAATCATGCACTGAGTACTTACTGGTCTCCAAAACAAGGCTGGCTTGCTCTCGCAAAGGAGCCAACAGCTTCCGTTCGTTTTCCAGGGCCTGCTCAAGTCCCATATCCTGGGATTCGAGGGGATGAAGCCTGCGAGTGGTTGCATAGCGCTTAAGCAGCGTATCCAGATCAGCTTCTAAAAATATGACTTGGGCCTCCAAACCCTCGCTTTCCAACCATTGCAGGGCTTGTTGCCATTCCTGCAGAAATACATGCTGTCTGATATCCATGCCCAGGGCAATTCCCCGATAAGCCCTGGGGTTTTCCAGCTTGAATAAGGCAATCAGCCTGGAAAGCATGCTGATCGGCAGGCCATCCACACAAAAGAACCCTAGATCTTCAAATACCTTTAACGCAGTGCTCTTGCCCGCTCCTGACAAACCGGTCAGAATAAGTACCGGAAACTGTTCTTTGCCCATCTGAAGCACATCCCTTTTCAAAACCATGAGCTGTAAAAAACAATTAGGCCCCACGCAATAGATTCCAGAGGCCCTTTGCTCCCCTGACTTCCATAAAGGTCTGCCTGAATCCCGGATCCTTGAGCAGCCTGGAAACATGGGCCAGGATCCGTAAATGTTGACCAGCTACATGCTCCGGAGCTAGCACCAAAAAAAATATATGACAGCTCTTGTTGTCCAAGGCTGCAAATTCGACTCCCTGTAAGCTCCTGCCCACAATAAGCACAATCTCCTGCAGTTCATCCATCTTACCGTGCGGTATGGCAACCCCGTCTCCGATCCCGGTACTACCCAGATTTTCCCTTTCCATAAGCACAGCATGCGCCTTTTTCAGATCCAGCGCAGAATACTTGCCATCCAGTGGGTTGAGCAGTTCATACAAGACATCTGTTTTGTTCGATGCTTGCAGATCCGGAATAATCAGATCTTTGTCCAGATACTCCTCAAGTTGCATAGGCTACATCCCCGGGTCGATAAGTCTATATTCCCCTTTTCTTCGCTGATAGAGCACATTGACCCTGTTTTTGTCCGCATTAAAAAAAACCAGAAAATCATAATCAGATTTCTGTAGCTGACTCATGGCTTCTTGTACATCCATTGGTTTGGAGTCTATGCCCTCTGTCCTTAAGATTTCAGCTTCGCTGGCAAGATTTTCAGAAACAGGATTCAAAAAAGGCTGCACCGGCTCTGATTTGACAGACTTTTTCTTACGTTTGTTCTTTTGCTTGTCTTTAAGCTTGCGCACTTGGACTTCCATCTTGTCCAAGACAGAATCCAAAGTAGAGTACATGTCTTCTGTTTCATCCTGGGCCGATATGTGTATATCATCTGCAAAAAGGACTGCCTCTGCTATTTGCCTGAATTTCTCCACTTCCAGATTTAAATGCAATTGAATGTTTTCTGGATTCTTGATGAATTTCTCCAGCTTCTCAAACCTAGTCCCGGCGTATTCCTTAAGCTGTTCCGAAGGCTCGAAGTTCTTAAAATTTATTACAATCTCCATTTGCCTCCTCCCCGGACTAAATGTTTGCTGTAATTTAGTACCTTTTCTTTCTTTTAGAAGAAGAGGGAATACCCAATGCTTCCCTGTATTTGGCCACTGTCCTGCGCGCAATATCCACCTGTAACTGCTGGCTCAACAACAAAACCAGTTTTTTATCACTCAATGGTTTGCTTTGCTCCTCTTCTGCTATCAATTTTTTAATTAAGGCCTTCACACTTTCCGAGGCTACAAAGCCTCCACCTTGCACACCAAGGCCGCTATTGAAAAAATATTTCAACTCAAAAATGCCGTAAGGAGTGGATATGTACTTATTGTTGGTGATTCTGCTTACTGTGGATTCATGTACCTCTATATCCTCGGCCACATCTTTAAGCACCAACGGTCGTAAGCTGCTCACGCCATGCTCAAAAAACTCCCTCTGAAATTTGAGAATACTCTCCACCACCCGGTATAAGGTGCGTTGACGCTGCTGCAGGCTCTTCATCAACCACATGGCTTCCCGCAGCTGATCCTGCAGAAAATCTTTGGTCTTATCCTGTCTGTTGCTAATTTCCTGTAAGTATTTAGGGTTCAGCTGCAGATCAGGCAGGCCTTCCTCATTAAGCATAATCAAGAATTCCTGATCTATCTTGTAGACGAAGGCATCTGGGATTACATAAAAGGTATCATCATTGCTAAAGCTGCTGCCTGGGCGGGGATCCAGACTCTTGATAATTTCCAGATACTGCATGACTTCATCTTTGGAGAGTTCAAACTTTTTGGCTAGGGCCTGAAAGTTATGCTCCTCCAGCTCTTGAAGATGCTCCTGCAGAATGGCGACCAGCACTGGATCATCCCTGTCTTCTACCCTAAGCTGAGCTAGCAGACATTCGCTGAGGTCCCTGCAGGCTATGCCTGCAGGATCAAATTCTTGAATCCTGACTAATACTTGCTGGACTTCCTCCTGGCTACATTTCAATGCTTGGGCGATTTCGAGCGTACTGCTCCTAAGATAGCCCTGATTATCTAGATTGCCGATAATCAATTCACCGATTTTTCTTTGTTCAAGACTGAAATCAGAAAGGAAAAGTTGCCAGTAGAGATGGCTTTCCAAGGAAGGTTTGGCAGCGTGGATGGCTTCAACTGAAATCATTTGCTCTGGAATTTCCCTTTCTGCAGCCAACTTGGAAGAGCTGGAAAAATTGCCCAGATAATCCTCCCATTCAGCATTGCGGAGCAGACTTGACTCCTGCACGTCTATCTTCCTCATCTTTTCAGTAAAATCACCTGCCTCCTGCTTAAGTTCTGCGTCCTGTTCCAATTGTTTTTCTTCCAAAAGAGGATTTTCCAGCAAAGCCTGCTGCACGGTCTCCATTAATTCCTGTCTGGATAATTGTAAAAGCCTGATAGCCTGCTGCAACTGGGGAGTCATAACCAGTTGCTGGGTAAGCTTTAAATTCTGGCGTAACTCCAAAGCCATAATTCGATTCTATCTTCCTTGTTTTCCAGGTCATACTTTCCCAATGCAAATACTTTGCCATAAAGCTAAGAGCATTGCAAACAAATAATTTTGTTCTATGTCCTGGCTTCCAGACCAAAGTTAAGTATTGTTCTTGGTTCTGGCCAAGAAAATTTAGAGTCTGAAATCCTGCCCCAGATATAAATGTCTGGCCTGGGCGTTTTGTACTATTTCTCCGGGACTGCCCTGCATAATTTTTCTGCCCTCGTAGATCAGATGCACTTTGTCGCAGATGTGCATTGTCTCCCGCACGTTATGATCTGAAATCAGCACCCCGATCCCTTTTTGCTTCAGTTCCAGCACAATTCTTTGGATATCCTCCACAGCCAAAGGGTCAATTCCGGCAAAAGGCTCATCCAGAAGAATAAATTTAGGCTTACGGACTAAAGCCCTGGCAATTTCAAGCCTGCGCCGTTCCCCGCCAGAAAGCTGCAGAGCCTTTTGCCCGGCCAGCCTGGCTATCCCCAGATCTGACAACAGATCCTGCAATCTTTTCTGCCGTTGTTTTGAGGACAATCCTGTATACTCCAGAACAATCTGCAGGTTCTGGGCCACACTCAGCTTCTTGAATACTGAGCTTTCTTGAGGCAGATAACTAAGGCCCATCCTGGCCCTGGCGTATAAAGGGCTACTGGTAATCTCCTGGCCATCCAAATAGATCTGACCTTGATTGGGCCTGATAATGCCCACCAGCATATAAAAAGTAGTGGTCTTGCCTGCTCCGTTGGGTCCCAGCAAGCCCACTATCTCGCCCTGTTTCAATTCCAGATCAATCTCAGTGACCACCTGTCTGGGACCAAAACTTTTGCAGAGTTGCCTGGCGTCCAGACCTTTCATTCTGCCCTTGCTTCTCCTTCCTGTTCTGAATAAAAAACCGCACGCACTCGGCCTTGCTCGCCTGCACTGACTTCGCTTCTTTCCTCTTGCAGATATATGATCACTGACTCTCCCTGGATCAAATTTGGACCTTCCTGGATTTTCACATCTCCTTGTAAAAGCAGTGTATCACTTTTGCCTTCATAGACTGCCCTTTTGCTGGTAGCGGTCCTGTCCTGCATTTGTATCCGCACCTGTTCTTCAGCCTCCAGGCGCTCAAAATCCTGTGCAGCAGAAATGCCCCCTTCCTGACTGGAGCCGGCTGAAATTTCAGCCTCAGGAGCCAGATAAACAGTCAATCTCTCACACCAGAGCTCTAGGTCAGTACGCTCTAAATAAACCTCCTGCATGAATTGCACCTTATTCTCGCTGCGGCTAAAAATCATCTCTTGGGCACTGATCTCTGTCGGATCTGTGTCTTGTTCCTTTTGATTCTCCCGCGCCTGAGCCTCTGACTGCCCAGCCACTGCCGCACTAATCAAGGAAGTTATAACAAGACAGACCAAGATCTCTCTCATAATTTTGCTCAGCCTGGCTATTTCTTTAAGCATATTTATCTACCCCACAAGATTTAAATAATCCTAAAACAATTCCACCTGGACCTGCTCCTGAACAAATACTTGCTGCAACTCAATGTCGAAAAAAGCCTGCCTGCCCTTGACCTGCATGCTGGGATGCCTTATGAGCACAGGTCCTTGAAAAAATATTTGTTTATTTTTTTCTACATACTGCATGGCTGAGGCCTCAAGTTCCATTTCTGCATAATAGGCCTTGACCCCTGCACTGAAGCTGGCCATCTGCTCTTTTTGATCAAATCTGCCCTGATCAGCCTGCACCTGCATAACTTCCTGTCCCTGATCCAAATAAAATTTCAGCCTGGGCTTATCCAGATAGATCATGGATTTTTCTTTGTCATATCTACTTTTGGGAGATGTCAGAACCCAGGATTTTTGACCATCTGCTCCATGCACCAGCTCAATATTTTCCACTGAAACAGTTAGGCCAAGGTCTTGCATCAAGGCAGGCTGCGTATCCTCCTGGACCTGTCTGTAAAAATAAATGGCCAGAACAAGCGTCAAGGCCAGGCCCAGGCCCAACAGGAGCCTCTTGTTCTTCAGTACATCCACTGTGCCCAAAGCCTCTGCCACTTGCCCTGGACTTGTAAAATAAATCGGATCGCTTCCCTCACTGCACCCTGTCCTCCTGGTATACTGGAGACCCAAGCAGCAATCTCCAATATCTCAGGCTGGGCATTACATACAGCCATGGGCAATCCCACTTTACTCATGACTTGCGCATCCACCCAGTCATCCCCAAGATAGGCAAGTTGTTCGGGCTCCAGGTTATGACGGGAGCATATCTCTGCCAGGAGCAACGACTTCTGCAGTTTGCCAGCATGATACTCCTCCACACCCAATTCCTGAATCCTAAGGCGCACAGCTTCGGATTCCAGGCCGGTAATAACCGCAATCTGCAAACCAGCGGCCTGGGCCAACTTGACCCCCAACCCATCCTGGACATGAAACCTCTTGCTGATCACACCTTGGGCGTCATAATATAAACCACCGTCAGTAAAAACCCCATCCACATCACAGACCAGCATAATGATTTTTTGGGCTGCGAATTCAACCTGCATGAGCTCTCCACTGCAGGGCAAGCAGTGCTCGCAGCAAACCTTCCACTTGAGGCATGGGCAGACTGTTTAGACCGTCGCACAAGGCCTGTTCTGGATCAGGGTGCACTTCCATAAACAGTCCATTGCATCCTGCAGCTACTGCAGCCCTGGCCAGGACAGGAGCAAACTCCCGCTGACCGTCTGAAGATCCTCCTCGCCCGCCTGGGAGTTGCACACTATGTGTAGCGTCAAAGACTACAGGTTGGCCTGTTCTCTGCATAATAGGCAAAGATCTGAAATCCACCACCAGATTATTATAACCAAAACTGCTGCCTCGTTCAGTTAACCAGACAGCATCATTGCCCCTGGAAGTTATCTTCTGCACTACCTGCTGCATTTCCCAAGGAGCCATAAACTGGCCTTTTTTCACATTGACAATCCGTCCTGTGTCTGCTGCAGCCAGCAATAGATCAGTCTGCCTGCACAAAAAAGCAGGGATCTGCAATACATCTGCCACCTGAGCAGCCTGTTTAGCCTGTTGGGGCCAATGGATATCCGTGGTTACCGGCAGTCCGCTCTCTTGTTTGATCCTGGTCAGCCATTGCAAGCCCAGCTCAAACCCAGGGCCTCTATAGGATTGAATCGAAGTTCGATTAGCCTTGTCAAAAGAACTTTTGAATATAATTTTTACATCCAGGAGTTTTGCAAGCCGGCTCAATTCATCTGCGGTTTCCAGTCCCATTTGTAGATCTTCCAGGACGCAGGGACCCAGAATAAAAAAAAGGCTCTTCTGGCTGGCAGCATACAATTCTTTATCCTGCATGCCTAAACTCCTTGCCCGGAAGTTTTCGCTTTTTGTCTGCAAAAATGTTTCTCATCCCTGGCAGCCCGGATAAAATCCCTGAACAAAGGTTGCGCCTGCATGGGATTGGATTTAAATTCTGGATGAAATTGGCAGCCCACAAACCAAGGATGCTGATCTAACTCCACAATCTCCACCAGGGTTTCATCCGGGGAACAACCGCTTAGCTTTAGTCCGTGCGCCTCGCATTGCTCGGCATAGGCCTTGTTGAATTCATACCTATGCCTGTGGCGTTCCTCAATCCGCTCTGCCTGATAAGCAGCTCTGGCCTTGCTGCCTTCTTGCAACAGGCATGGATAGGAACCCAGGCGCATGGTGCCTCCCTTGTCTGCATTACTGTCCCTTTCCTGGATACACTGCCTGCGTACATCGTACCACTTGGTCATCAGGTAAATAACCGGATCCAGGGTGTCAGGTGCAAATTCACTGGAATTAGCTTCTGTCAGGCCAAGAACATTGCGGGCGAATTCTATTACAGCACATTGCATGCCCAAACAGATACCTAAAAAAGGAATATTGTTCTGCCGTGCATAGCCACAGGCCAGGATTTTGCCTTCCACACCGCGATAACCAAAACCTCCTGGAACCAAGATTCCATCCAGGCCCAACAACCGTTCCTGCTGGTTATGAGCATTCAACTCCTCTGCATTGACATAGACCAGATCCACTGCAGAGGAATTGGCTACTCCTGCATGAATCAGTGCTTCATGCAGACTCTTATAAGCCTCTTTCAAATCAACATACTTGCCCACTATGCCGATCCTGACCCGGTGTTCAGGATTGACCAACTTATGCACCAACTCGTTCCAGGGTTTCAAATCAGGGTTTTTGGCTGGCAGGCGAAGCATTATGGCTATTTTTTGATCTAGGCCCTCGCTGTAAAAAGCTAAAGGAACTTGATAGATGCTCTGCACATCCACTGCAGAGAAAACTGCATCAGGCTCAACATTACAAAAAAGCGCTATCTTAGATTTGATGTCCTGACCAAGTTCCACTTCTGAACGGCAGAGAATTATATCCGGCTGGATTCCCAAGCTGCGCAATTCCTTGACGCTATGCTGGGTGGGCTTGGTCTTTAATTCCCCTGCAGCCCGGATATAGGGCACCAGAGTCAGATGAATATACAACACATTTTCTTTGCCCAAATCCGAGCGCAACTGACGTATGGCTTCCAAAAAGGGCTGGCCCTCAATATCGCCCACAGTACCGCCTATTTCGATAATAGCTACATCCTCCTCATCCTGGACCACATTGGCCACCATTTTTTTAATCTGATCAGTAATATGAGGAATAACCTGTACTGTACCCCCCAGGTAATCTCCTCTGCGCTCCTTATTGATCACGGCATGATAGATGCTGCCTGAGGTATAGTTGTTGTGTTGGGACATGGGCTGGCCTAAATATCTCTCATAATGACCAAGATCCAGGTCTGTTTCAGCACCGTCGTCTGTGACAAAGACCTCTCCGTGCTGAAAAGGATTCATGGTCCCAGGATCCACATTAATATAAGGATCCAGCTTTTGGATGGTCACTTTTAGGCCCCGGGCTTTGAGTAATGCACCAATGGAAGCTGCAGCCAAGCCTTTACCCAAGGAGGACAAAACACCGCCGGTAACAAAGATAAATTTGGTCTTCATAACAAGTACTTCTGGCAGGTTTTTAGATCAGCATGTTTTTTAGTCCTATTTATTCGTCTGCAAATCTATAACGCTTTCCAGGATAAAAGTCCATGCGCATCATCCTTTCCAGGCTCTTGCGCAATTTCCTCTAAAACAGCCCTGTATTGCATTGACTGCAGGCCAAGCCCGGATTAATATGCATAGCCTGGAGTACAAAAAAATCCATACATCCAGGAGCAATATTTATGCATCAAGTCAAGGTGCTGATTTTGTCAGGATACGGCACCAATTGTGAAAGAGAAACTGCATATACTGCAGATATTGCAGGCGCCGACCAAGTGCTGATTGCCCATTTTTCTGAGCTTTTAACTGAAAATGTCAGCTTGGCTGATTTCAACTTCTTGATCTTCCCAGGAGGCTTTTTGGATGGAGATCATCTGGGAGCGGCCCAGGCCGCGGCGGCCCGCATCAGGTTCTCCCGCACCAAATCAGGAGGCAACCTGCTGCAGGGCATAAAAAACCTCCAGGCCAGAGGAGGATTGATCCTGGGTATCTGTAACGGCTTTCAGCTCCTGGTTAAACTTGGCTTTCTGCCTAATGCGGGGCTGGATTACACACCCCAGGTCAGCCTGAGTCACAACGATTCAGCCAAATTTGAAGATCGATGGGTAAATTTGATACGAACTCCTGAAACAAATTGTATTTTCTGTACAGGATTAAACAGCCTCTACCTCCCGGTGCGCCATGGTGAGGGCAAACTAGTGCTCCAAAGTCAGGACTTGCTGCCTGTCCTGCAAAAAAATGGATTGATCGTACTGCAATATGCTGATCCTCAAGGCCATCCCACCCAGGAATATCCACAAAATCCAAATGGCTCTCCCCTGGGTATTGCTGGCTTGACAGATCCCAGTGGCAGGGTTTTAGGGCTGATGCCGCACCCTGAAGCTTATAACCACAGGACCAATCATCCTTTCTGGACCAGAAGCGGCACCAAGCATGCTCAGGGCACAGCTATTTTTAGTAACGCAATACACTACTTGCGACAGAACCCGGACAACTCCCTATGAATCAGTTAAGAATCAGTTTCCAAGGACATTATTGCCACAATATCTAATACACAAATCGAGTGTGCCATGAATATGGCTGATCTTGACTGCAAGCCTAAAGAATTTTATAAGCAAAACATAGATCTGGCCTGGAGTGATTTCATGCTTCTGGCCCTGAAAGAAGCAGAAAGCTCAGCAGCACTGGGCGAAGTTCCAGTGGGAGCGCTTTTGGTTGATGCTCGAGGTGAGGTACTTGCTACGGCCGGAAACAGAAGCATCATTCATTGCGATCCCAGCGCACATGCTGAAATTTTAGCCTTGAGAAAGGCAGCCAAACAAGTAGGCAACCACCGATTGCCAGGAACCATAATGGTCACCACCCTGGAGCCCTGCATCATGTGTTTGGGCTGCCTGGTGCAGGCCAGAATAGCAGGCATTATATTTGCGTGCCGGGATCCAAAATCAGGGGCAGTGATTTCCAAGCTGCAGGCCAATCAAGATCTAGGCTGGCTCAATCACGGCTTTTGGTTTGCAGAAGGTCTGATGCAAGATAAATCATTGGGACTTATGCAAAATTTCTTTCGCCAAAGACGAAAAAAATTAAGGAGAGGTACCGAAGTCCGGTCGTAACGGGCCCGACTCGAAATCGGGTTGGCGGTTCACCCCGCCACGAGGGTTCAAATCCCTCCCTCTCCGCCAAAATAAATTCAATCCTTGCCAGAAACCGTTCTGACCTGCTGCAGATCAGTAATTCCCTGTAAAACTTTAAGCAAGCCATCCTGTTTCAATCTGAGCATGCCCTGTAATACGGCTTGTTTTCGTAGTTCCTCTGTGGGCTGTCTCTGCTTGATCAACACCTTTAATTCCTTGCTGTTCAGCATCATTTCATGCACACCCACTCTGCCCTTGTAGCCCTGAAAACAATGCTTGCAGCCCTTAGCCCGGTACAAAACCGGGTCCTGCAAGAAAGACTTTGGGAAATGTTCCTGCCAATTATCCCCGAATTCCATGTTTAGTTCTTCTAATTCTGAAGGATTTGGCCTGTAGGGCTGTTTACACTTAAGGCACAAAGTCTTGATCAGCCTTTGGGCCAGTACGCACAATAAAGAATCAGCAAAATTGAAAGGATCCAGATCCATGTCTAATAGCCTGGTCACAGTCTCTGGAGCGGAATTGGTATGCAGAGTGGAAAAGACCAAGTGTCCGGTCAAGGAAGCCTCAACACCTATGTGGGCTGTTTCCTTGTCCCGCATCTCCCCAATCATGATCACATCCGGATCAGCACGCAGAAAAGAACGCAGGGCTGAAGCAAAAGTCAAACCTATCCTGGGATTAACCTGGACTTGGCGCAGGCCTTCCTGGGTGATCTCCACCGGATCTTCTGCAGTCCAGATCTTCTTGTCAGCAGTGTTTATATAGTGCAGGGCAGAATGCAGGGTAGTGGTTTTGCCAGAACCAGTAGGCCCTACCACCAGAATCATGCCGTAGGGCTGATAAATCACCTCCTGAAAGGCCTGGAGCGTATTTTTTGCCAAACCAAGATTTTCCAGGGGGAGGGGAACGCCCGAAGACAAAAGCCGAAGCACTACATCTTCCTGACCTTCAATGGTGGGCATAGTGGCCACCCGAAACTCCACCAGTTTATTGTTTTGGGGCAACCTGACCTTCACTTTCCCATCCTGGGGCAGCCTTCTTTCTGCTATGTCCAGGCGGGCCATTATCTTCACTCTGGAAACCAAAGGCCTGGCTAAATCCAAGCGTAATTTACGGAATTCATGACAAGATCCATCCACCCTGAATCTAATGGAGCAATACCTGGAAATAGAATTGGGCTCAATATGTATGTCTGAAGCGCCCCGCTTCCAAGCCTCAACCAAAAGGGCGTTGACCAGCCTGACCACCTCGCTGTCTTGTTCAGTAATGGCCTCCTCTAAGTCTTCCATCCCGTCTGCATGTTGCAGCTCAGCGTCAACATCCTGATCGAACTCGCTCAGTTCCCTGCCTCCGCTCAACTCCTGAAAAAAAAGATCAATATAGGCCTCAATGTCCTTTTTCAAGGCAACTCTGGGTTCTATCCGGCTGGAACCCAGTATGAATCTGATTTCATCAAGCTTGCCCAGGTCAAATGGATTGGTCAGCAAAGCTACTATGGACTTGCCTTCCTGGGCATAAGGCACCCAACAATATCGCTTCAAAAAATTGGGATCCAGCCGTCTTTTTTCAAATATTTCATAAGGAGGCTCCACCTGGTCATCAAAAGAAACAAATTGCACATCATAAAAAGCGCTCAATGCACGGCCCAGCTCCTTTTTGGGCACCTTGAACTCCTGGAGTAAAATCTGATCAACATCCTGTTTTTTTAGTTTAGATAATTCCAGAGCCTTTTCCAATTGTTTTTTATCCAGGATGTTTTTCTGCAAAAGCAAATCGTATCTGGTCTTTATCTTATTCTTGGACTTCTCCAATTCCAAAAATTTTTCCTCCAAACCAGGGAATCCTGGCTGCAGTTCTCGCACCTGCCCAAGGCATTCCCTGGCCTGCTGTAATTGTTCCAATTGCAAGTAGATAAGGGCCAATCTGAAATAAAGTTTAGCCCTTTCCCCGACAGAATAATCGTTCTCCAAAAGGCTACGACTGAGTATGTCCGCAACCTTGTCTCTTTTTTGCAACTGCTCTCCGCAATCTGCAATATGCTCCAGCAGCCTGGACCCTCTTTCTCCCCGGGAAAAGAGTTCATAAAATATCTGCAAGGCCAGTTCATGCTCCCCAGCCTGAACATATACCTTGGCCCTGGACCACAAATCCCGGGGATGATCCTGAATCTGCTTTTCCTGCATCAAATTCAGCTCCAGTCATAGAGCAGTGCATTTTGTCCCTTATGCACGCCAGTACCACAAAAAAGGCCATCGCTTATTGGATGACCTGTGCTCAACCCAGTTAGCCAGGACTATCTTTTCAGCCAGGGCATCATTTTCCGCAACTCAGTTCCCACAACTTCAATCTGATGTTCATGCGTTTTGCGGCGCATGGCTCGAAAGGAAGGCAATCCTGCTTTATTCTCCAAAATCCAGTCCTTGGCAAAAGAGCCATCCCTGATCGCAGCCAATATTTCCCGCATGGACTCCCTGACCCTGGCGTCAATCACTTTGGAGCCGCTTATATAGTCCCCGTATTCCGCAGTATCGCTTATGGAATAATGCATCAGTTTAAAACCGCCTTCATAGAGCAGGTCTACAATGAGTTTCATCTCATGCAGGCATTCAAAATAAGCCAGTTCAGGCTGGTAGCCCGCTTCCACCAAGGTATCAAACCCAGCCCTGATCAAAGCGCTGACTCCACCGCACAATACTGCCTGCTCCCCAAACAGATCAGTCTCTGTTTCCTCGGCAAAGCTGGTCTCCAAAACACCGGCCCTGGTAGATCCGATCCCCCTGGCATAGGCCAGGGCTACATCCAGGGCCCTTCCGCTGGCATCCTGATGTACAGCCACCAAAGCTGGTACTCCAGCACCTGTTTCAAATTCCCTGCGCATTAAGTGTCCCGGAGCTTTAGGAGCGATCATGATCACATCCACTTCCTCAGGGGGCAGGATTTGGTGATAATGGATATTGAACCCGTGGCTAAATACCAAAGTTTTGT
The DNA here is from genome assembly GCA_964562725.1 of uncultured Desulfohalobiaceae bacterium. Classification (GTDB taxonomy): domain Bacteria; phylum Desulfobacterota; class Desulfovibrionia; order Desulfovibrionales; family Desulfothermaceae; genus CAZBUB01. Next base: position 36,173 of record CAZLUR010000005.1, read on the forward strand.
TGGGATTTAGCTCCGGCAAAATGTCCTGCACAAACACTTCAGCCTGATGCTGGTCAGGCACCAGGACTTGAATCAGATCAGCCTGTCTGACAGCTTCTAAGACTGAAACAGGCTCAAACCCGTGCTTTTGGGCCAGCTCATAATTCTTACTTCCCGGACGCTGGGCTACAACAACCTGCAATCCAGAATCCCTCAGGTTCTGAGCATGCGCATGTCCTTGGCTGCCATAGCCCAATATGGCTATAGTTTTATCCTTTAAAAGCTGTAGATTAGCATCCTGATCGTAATAAATCCGCATTTCGACCTCCAAGTTTTTGTTTGTTGCCAAAAAGGACATTCCCATCAAAAATGATATCCAAACAAACTGAAATCTTAAAACCTGCAGCTAGTTATTCATGACTTTCCAGCTGCATGCTCCTGCGCATGGCCACAGCTCCGGTCCTGGCCACCTCTTTGATTCCGAAACGTTGCAACAGATTGAGCAAGGCATTAATTTTGCCGCTGTCCCCGGTAGCCTCCAGGGAAAGCTCTGCAGGACTGACATCCACCACCTTGCAACGAAAAATATCAACAATACGCAATATCTCTGCCCTGGAATGATCCATGGCGTTTAACTTGATGATCACCATCTCCCTTTCCACACGTTGCACACTGTTCATATCCACTACTTTGATCACTGTGATCAGCTTGCGCAGCTGTTTAACGATCTGCTCCACGATCTGTTCCTCACCCTCAGTAACTATTGTCATCAGTGACACGCCTTTTTCCAGGGTAGGTGCCACATTAAGAGAATCAATGTTGAATCCCCTGCCGCTAAACAATCCAGAAATCCTGGACAGGACTCCAGGCTCGTTTTCCACTAACACCGACAAAGTGTGCCTCATATTTTAACTCCTGCATTAGAGAAAACCACTCCCCCGCCGGCAAAAATGACCGGCTGCCTAGCTTGCTTGATCAATTGCAATGCCTTGCGCACCTGCTTAATACTCGGCTGACAATATCCACTTCTTGAGAAGCATCATTGATTTCAGTAAAATTTGAGTGCCCTTAAGCCTCATTGCCTACCTCCTGCTGCCTGTATTTCTCAAGAATATGCTGGATCTTGGTTTTACCAGCCAGCTTCATTTTTTTTATCATTTTTAAATCACTTTCTTCCTGGGGGGTTAAATAACGTTTGTTCTCTAATTTTTCCAGTTGCTTTTCGTATTCAAGGTGTTTTTGCCAAAGCAGGCTTAATTCCTCGTCAAGCTTGCCGTACTTGGCGACTAATTCCAATTCATGCTGCTCCATGATCAAACCCTCCTCAATATTTTAATATCCTAACGCATCCCAATCAGGTTCTTGCATTACAGATATTAGAAGTATCTTTTTTCTACTGCCCTGTCCACTCGCCAGGGATAGTTGACGATTTTTCAGGCCTAACTCCTTGGCCACAAAGTTCAACAATTCATTGTTGGCCTGGTTCTCCACAGGCCTGGCCTTGATCTTGATCTTCAAGTGTCCCTGGTAGCAGCCTGACAGCTGGTTTCTTTTGGCGCCGGGCTGGACCCAGACCAGCAGTTTATAGCGCCCCGGCCCCTCCTGGATTACATATTCTGGGTGCCTGGACAATGATTGACCTCTGCTGCTGGCTGTCTTTGGTTTAGATGCCCATGGCCAGTTGGGACAGACTTTGCACCAAAAACACTTTCAAAAACTGAATGCCCAGCAGAACAACTATGGGCGACAAATCAAGGCCTCCGACCATGGTAAAGGGCAGCCAGCTCCTGACCCGGTAAAGTACTGGCTCGGTCAGACTGCGTAATATCCGTACTATAGGATTGTAAGGATCAGGATTGACCCAGGACAAGATTGCGGAAATAATAATGATCCAAAAATAGATGCTCAGAAAAGTATTCAGAATCACCGCCACGGCTTGCAATAGATTGGACAGGATAAACATTGATCCTCCTTAGATCATTCGTTTTGCAAAATATCTTGAACTACAATTCAGCGTTTAGCATCTGGCTTAGAACAGCATACTCCTGAACATGCAGCTCAGACTGCAGAACAGGATTTTTGTATGCCCAAAATGGCATTCCCGCAGCTTTGGCCGCTTGTGCATCCACTTCAGAATCCCCTATGAATACGGCTTGTTTAGGGTTCAGCCCCCATTGGCCCAGGATCTTGTATAAACTTTCCGGATCAGGCTTGGGTCGATTAACCATACCGGAGGTGACCACAGGCTGAAAATAATGGCCTAATCCGAATTTCTGCAAGATCATACCCATGGTGCTGGTCCTGTTTGTATTAATGGCTAGCAGCAGGGCTTTGTCCTGCAAAACTTGAAGTAAATGCAGCAGATCAGGCTGCAGATCAATATAGGGCAGAACCCGGGCATAGGATATGTTTCTTGCTGTATTTAAAGCCTCTTGCAGTCTGAATTCCGGCACCAGGCTTTTGATGGAATCCTGGACAGTATGGCTGTGTACAAATTCTTCCTGCTCCTGGGACATACAGGGCAGGTTCATATCCTGTAAGATCAGATTATAAAACTTTTTATTGGCCAGCTTGGAGTCGATGAGTACCCCATCACAATCAAAGATAATCCCTTTCAACGTCCTGATAATTCGAGTCATTAGCAACTATCCTTGCTCTTGAAAACCTTTGCAGCTGGGATTCTGTTTTTAAAATCCACCTTAACCAGCAGCCAAGATCACTGTATATTCCTGATCCAACCATGGCTTTTCCGGGACCGGCCTTTTGTGCAGGGCCAGTTCCCAGCCTGGTTTGCGTAAGTACCTAACTTTACAGCTTTCCTGGCTCAGTGCAAGTCCCAGAGCTTGCAGTTCATGCTCCTTTATATTCTGGGGCTCAAGGCCATACTCCTCCCATTCCTTGCAGATTAAAGCCCTATCTACATACAGGCTTTGGCCGGGCTGCAGAAAAAACAAAAACCAGACCAGGAGCATGGGCCAATAAAGGATATAATCCTGATCCAGCACATCCGGATCAAAGTTTTGTTGGGGGAAAAAATCAGGCCTTTCTTCATCCAGGCCCAAGGCATCTTGCATTTTGCACCATTTGTCCTGCAAGCCGTACTCCAAACTGTGCAGCGCCAGACAGTGTTCTTCCAGGCTCCAGGCCAACAAAAGCAACATCTGGGCCTGCTGAGCTTTATCTGGGCTGATTTGCTCTGCGTCTTTGCTGTGCTGGTTCTGAAATCTGGCCTTAAACTCAGCAGCCAGGGCCGAAGATGTCTGCTCAAAGAACTGCGGGCCTTCGCTCCGGGCCTGCAAAGCTAGCTCTTTAGGATTTTTGAACTGTAGTCCCAGATCCTGCACCTGCTGCAAATATCTCTTGACCTGTTCGCGTTCTAAAGGCAGTCCTGGAGGATGCCATAATTTCTGGCTGCCCCCTTCTGCCTTGTCCAAAGCCAGGCCAGGATCCAACAAAAAGACCTGCTCCGGGATCTGAGTGGTCAACAATTCCGGATGCATGTCAGGGAAATACAGCAAGGTCATGCCCTTTTGTCCTTGTATAGTCAGTGTCTTCAAAGAGAAACAACTTTGATGCCCAGTTGGGTAAATATCAGTTCTGGGTTTTGCTGCAATGAGTAAGGCTGTCACCTTTATTGTTGCACTTACTAGATAAAAAGGGTAAATTGTGCTGATCAACAATATAAAGGCCAGTCATTCCATCTTTATAGGAGGCAATATGTTCGGTATCGGCATTCCAGAACTCTTGATTATTTTGGTCATTATCCTGGTCATCTTTGGGGCCAACAAACTGCCTGAGATTGGCTCTGGCATGGGCCGGGCCATCAAAAACTTCAAAAAGGCTACTGGGGAACCTGAAGAAATCGATATCTCCAGTCAAGAAAACAAAAAAGAGCAGGACACAGGTATTAATTCCAAGCAATCAAAAGATACATAGCCACAAATTATCCATGAGATAAATCCAGGAGCTGATCAATTATGACGCTCCTGGTTATAAAAATCCAGGGCAGCAAATTCGCTGGCCGGCTCCAGCCTAAAACTAAGCCCCCTGGCCTTCAATTCCTGATGCAGCCTTTTGCGCAGGTTTTGTTCTTGCCTGGTTTTTATATTCCAGTTGGCCTTAAGCAGTCCTTGGCTTAGCTGTATAGAAATAATCCTGGGCTGTTTTGCAAGCTGGCTCCAGGCTGTAATTTCACGATCAAAAGCCCATATTCCACTAATCGCGCTCCAGCCTCGTGCCTGCAGGACCAGACTTTGCACCACGCGCTCCTGAACTGCGCTCTGAGCAAAATACTCTGCCCAAAGAGTACTCCAAACTTCCTGCAAGTTCGCTGCTGCATGGGTCCACTGCTCATCTTCTGTCTGCAATTTTCCCCGCCACCAGGGATCTGTATCATCCGCCAGTTGTAAGGTCAGTTCTGGAAAACCAGAATCTTTCCTGCTAAGTCCTGAAAGCTCCTGCATGGCCTTAACCAGCAATAGATCCTTCTCCTGCAGATCCCCGGTAAGCCGCAATACATACTCCCAGCTGGCACCAGCTGTATAATATGTTCCCCAGCGCTGCAAAAAATCCCTCAAGGCCCAGGTATTGATCTTCACTGCCAACGGCATGCGCAAAACATTACCATCCCTTTGCAGACCCTGTTCGCTATAGCTGAGCACAAAACTCTCTGCCCTGGGCACAAGAAAGTCAAACAAGATCTGCTCCTGCTCATTTAAAAGTTCAGCAGGCAACAATTCATTGATCTTGTGCAACGCAGCCTTTGCAAAACCCATTTTGAGCAGCTTTCCAGCCTGCTCCCTTGGTTCTGCCTCCTCCTGGGTCAAATCCAGCTCAACAGCTACCCTGAGCAAGTCGGATTCTGCCCTGAGCCCTTGTACAGACCCAAAAAAAATGAGCAAGGCCAGCCCTAAGGCCAATAACTTATAACTGCAGTTCATAAATCCCGACATATTGTTGGACCCAGCAGCACTTGTTCCGCACCCTGGCTGAATTGAGGAGCTATCTGTCCAGGAGTCTATATTCCTGCAGATCCTCGTCCGGAGGAGGATCTAGAATGATAGCCACCCTGCATTCCTCTAAAAATTCAAGGGCTGATAATGTCTTTTGCCGCAACAAAGCAGCCTGCTCTGCACTTATGATCAGATCGCAGCCTGTTGTTGACCTCACATCTTGAGCCCGGACCCTGATCGGGTTCAAGCCCAATCTTTGAAGGTAATCTGACCTGGATACCGGGACCTGGACAAAAATAGCCATGCCTCGCTGCAAGGCAGCTTCAGGATCAACAAGCCCAGGACCATAAACCAGGTTGCCATGCTCATCTTTTACTGTGCAAATAAGCGCAGGTTCAACATGGAGGCCCCGTGCTTCAATCAACATCCCGGTAAAGGGTTCAGCCCGGCCTTTTTGTTCCTGCCAGGCCAATGAAGATGCAGGTTCTTGCGAATTGGAATCCTGGTCTGCCTCTAACAACCCAGAATTCTGAAACCAAACCGAGTCAGGGATCACCAGGCGTGAGAAGTCGCCCGTTAAATCAAGTCCGATGCTGACCAGCACTCCATGCTCACCAAACCTGGTCTTGTCCATAAGCTGGGCATTATGCACCAGTCCTTGCAGCCTGGCCTTCAATTGTTGGTCCTCTATAAGCAATTCCTCCAGGGTCAAATCTTGATGAATGCGTACTGCCTGTAATGAACGCCACAAATCTTGCCTGGCCCTGACCAGAGCTTGGCGTAAAGCCATATCTTCAGCTTGCTGGGCATCCAAGACATTGTCCGGGGAGAAGCCCTGGCCCTGTGCACTAATACGCCCAGCATACCAGTCCAAACGCCCTGTTTCCAGCTCCAAAACAAAGGGGGCGCTGATTGCTTCTTGCTCAAAAAACACGAACCAGATAAAGATCCAAAGTCCAAACACCAGCATGACCCTGTAGCTCAGCATGTGCTTTATTCCCTCCAGGACTTTCAGGCCACATCCCGAGCTTTTTGCTTGGTGCCTGATCTTTACCGTTCCAAAACCAGGCTCAGCGCCTGTTGATGGTTGTTTGACTCTAACCATTTGACTTGCTTATCTTTTTTGAACCAAGTCAACTGCCTTTTAACATATGCCTTTGTCCTGCTCAGCCATCTCTGCTTGGCTTCCTGCAGGCTGTTCCTGCCCTGAATATAGTCCAACAACTCCATACATCCAATCCCGCTCCAGGCCGGGAAGCGCTCATTCGGGCATTTTCTCCAGGCTCTGCGCACTTCCTGCAGCGCTCCTTGCTCCAACATCCGATCAATACGTTTTGCCAGGCCTGACTCCAGCTTCTGCATATCTGGCCAGATCCCAATCTTCAGCGCCTGGTAACGCGGTCGATTATCATTTTGCATTTTTTGCCACCAGGAAAGAGGCAGGCCTGTGGCCTGATAAACCTCTAAAGCCCTGCTTATCCTTTGCCTGTCCCGGTGATGAAGCCTGAGTGCAGTTTCCGGGTCCAGATCCATCAATTCTGCATGCAGGGCCTCTGATCCTTTAGCCCTGCACTTATTCAAGATCTCTTCCCTGACATGCTCAGCTATCTCAGGCATAGGAGCCAAACCTTCCAGCAATGCCTTCAGATACAGACCTGTGCCCCCAACCAGCAGTGGCAGGAATCCAGAGGCTTTGATCCTGGAGATGGCCTGATCTGCAAAATTACTGTATCCGGCAGCATCCAGCCTTTGATCGCAGCCTAAAAAACCATACAGCCAGTGCTCACAAACTCCTCGCTCTTCAGTCCCCGGCTGATCGGTAATCAATGGAAAGTCTCTGTAAACCTGTCTGGAATCAAAATTGACCACTTGCACTGCAATTTTGCGGGCTATATGGATTGCCATGCTGCTTTTGCCAGAACCTGTCGGGCCCAGCAAGCAGACCAGACCCTGATTGGTAACCTGTCTGGACATAAAAAAAATATTTTCACTGCTTAACAGACCAGTCAAAATTCTTTTAGTAATAGACTGTTTTTATTGACTATATCCAAGCCTCTACCTTTCTGAGTTCATATTTGTCTTATCAGCCTGAATTTATTGCATTGAACGTTGACTCTCAAGCTGCTTAAATAAAGGGCCTTTATTGTCTGGACTGTAATTTTTTGCGCAGGCTTTGCCAGACTGTCTCTGGAACCAAACCCTGCACATCCCCCCCTGCACTAGCAGTTTCTTTGATTATGGATGAACTGGTGAACAGCCACTTGTAATCAGTCATCATAAACAAAGTGTGCACATCTCGTTGCAACCTCCTATTCATCAAGGCCATTTGGAATTCATACTCAAAATCAGAAATAGCCCGCATACCCCTTAAAATTACCACAGCACCCTTATTTAGCACATAATCCACCAAAAGACCGCTAAAAGTTTCCACTGTTACCCGGGGTTTGTTCTGAAAGGCCTCCTTAGCCATATCCTCCCTCTCTTGCAGGCTAAATAAAGGAGTTTTAGGGATATCCTTTGCTATTGCCAGTATGACCTGATCAAATATATCCAGCCCTCTGCGTACGATGCTCACATGTCCATTGGTTAAGGGATCAAATGTACCTGGGTAAACTGCTATCTTCTGTTGCTGACCAACCATAAGCAAATCCTTGTCTGGCCGTATGTCCGGCTTAGTAAAAGTTCAACACCTGGAAATGAGTCAGATTGCATATCAAATTTAGATTCCACTTCAGCCAAGATCAGACCCTGCTCCTTGATCCAGCCCTGCTTCAACACAGCCCTTAAAACAGGAACTAATAAACCATGACCATAAGGAGGGTCAATAAAAATAAGGTCAAAATTAACACGCTGGCCTTTGTACAACCAGGAGAGCACATCCTGATTGCACAAAAAATATCTCTGTGCCGGAACCTGGAGGGTACTTAAATTTTCACGGATCAAGCCAAGGGCCCTGCGGTTTTTTTCCACAAACCAGACCTGCTGCGCACCCCGGCTTAAACATTCCAGACCCAGGCTTCCGCTGCCAGCAAACAGGTCAGCTGCCTGAATATCCTGCCAGAACACTCCCCTGGACTCCAGCAAAGAAAATATAGCCTGCCTGACCTTGTCTGTGGCTGGTCGATAACCTGGAGCGCTTATTGTTTTCAGCCTGCGTCCTCCAAATTCTCCGCTGATAATACGCATAGCTATTCTTCGAGCATAATTTGATCCGAGGTCAAACGCGCTTTGTGCAGAGCACAATGCTTATCCTGCAGTTCAGGCTGTTCCAGAATCCAGGCCCATAAAAGGTCAGCCCCCAAATCCAATGAGAAATTCTGCAGATCCAGCTGCAAGGTCAGACCAGAATAGCATAGCCTAAGCCAGTCCTTGTCCTGTAACTCTTCCTGGATCACTTGTTGGGATTGATTTTGCAATCTGGCCGCCAGGGCCTGCAGATCGCTCCAAGAGGCTTCCGCAACCAAAGCACACCACCGGCCTCGGCCTAAACTGCCCAATTTATCATAGATACGCAATTTATTCAGCAGGGCTTGCAACAGCCTGCTCTCCAGCCAAGCAATCCAGCCCGGACCAAAATTAAGCTCCGCCAACTCTAGCCCTCTCAACCATAATATCAGCACTGATAATTTTCCTGTTCTTCTGCTGGACCTACTTATTTCATGCTTGAGATTAGAAAAAAAACCGCTCCTGTCCAGGACAGGCCTTTCCAAATCAGCCTGTTCTGGGACCAGAATCTGATTAATCAGACGCTGTTTGTTAAGTCCGGACTCAATCCTCCATTTGAGTTCGGCCGGCAAAAATGGACGAAGAAGAAAATCATCTGCCCCTGAATGGTCGCTGGTAATGGCCATCCAATCTTCATCTGAGCCAAGGAGCACAAGCCATGTCCTGCCTTGCCTCAGCTTGGCTTCTCTTGTCCTGACCAGTTTGCAGAACTCAAATCCATCAATATCAGTATTTTCAACAACAACCAGGGCCAGGCCAAACCGTATATCTTCCAGCCAGGTCAGACCTTGCAAATGGCCAGTACAAATCTGCACTTCATAGCCCCAGGCAGAAACCAGGCGCTTTGTTTCCTCTGCCAGGCCTGGATCTGGATCAATAATCAAAATCTTGCCAGTATTCTTAGCCTGCATATACTTTTCCCAGCCTGTTTAGGGTTAAAGCCAGAGCAGCTTGCTGGATTTGCACCTGAAAGGAACCAAGGTTAGAATATGCGTCATTTACTTGCTTCGCAAGCATTATTACCCTGGAGTTGTTCATGCGTTATAAAGACTTCAAGCAACTGCCTATCATAGAGTCCAAAAACAAATTCCCCCAGCAAAGTCAAATCCAGCCGGACACAGACGACCTAAAGGACTCAGAAGACGAGCAGCAGATATTTCAGCAGGCCATGCAGGATGTACAACCCCTGAAAAATGTAGGCAAGGGCCGCAAGGTACAATTCAGTCCAGAACAAGGCCTTAAAAGCGTTCAAAGCAGGGGCCACCTTGATAAGACCCCCCATGATTACCTGCAGGACCTGATCCAGGGCAAAGTAGATTTTCAGATCGAATACAGCGAAGAATACCTGCAAGGCAATGTATGCGGACTAGACCCCAGAATCCTGCGCAAATTGAAATCAGGACAACTAAGCCCGGAAAGCCATTTGGACTTACACGGACAGACCCTGGAACAGGCCAAAGCGAGTCTGCTGCGTTTTGTCCGGGATCACTACCTAAACGGCAAACGCTGTTTATTGATCATCCCTGGGCGTGGCAAAAATTCCCCCCATGGTAGAAGTGTGCTTCGCGAGCACATCCAACCCTGGCTGACCCAGGATCCCCTAAAAAGGGTGGTCTTGGCCTTTGCTACAGCCAAACCTTTGCATGGCGGAACCGGCGCCTTGTATGTCCTGCTTAGAACATATAAAAAATCCAAGGGCAAGGTTTTCTGGCAGCGCTGGGCCCAGGACATGCTGCCCTGAAGTTGGAGCCTTTGCAAAACGACTTGCTGGACAGTAACAATAAGTTTATGAATTGTTGAAATTTGCGATAAGGAGCACTTTGCCATGGGTTTTTTTTCCAAGATCAAACAGCTTTGGTCGGATACTTCAAAAACAGAGCAAACACCTTCCACCCAGAATTTGCAATCAGATGGCAACCTGCAGGCCCAGACCCTTCAAAAGCCCCAGGAAAAACCTGCAACAATGCGTTCCACGGCCAAACAGCCAGTCACTGCTCTGGAACCCTGGCAGGAACGTTTGAGCCGGGACCTGCAAGAGGCTGAACCCAGACTCAGCGTATGGCTGGAGCATATTCTATCCGGGGTGCAGCATGCAGATCAAACTCTATGGCAGCGCCTGGGGTTTTTGTTTGAACAATTAGAAGTGCCTGCCCAGGAGGCCAATGACTTCATAAGCCGCTTCCAGACCTGGCTGCAGGATATGGAGTATAACCAGGTCCAGGAGTTCAGATCTGAACTGCAATACAGGCTGGCCCTGGCCCTGGACCTGGAAGACGAAGAGGATGAACAAAGCCGGCTGTTCTTGAAGTTAAGCCAGGGACTGCACAAAACAAAGGCTCAACTCTCGCAAAGAATAGATCAACTGCTTAAGTCCAGCTCAGATTATGATTCTGCCTTCTGGGAGGAACTGGAAGAGATCCTGATCATGGCTGACGTAGGCTATCAGACCTCAACCAGGCTGGTGCACAGGCTGCAAAGCAAAGTCTTGGAGGAGAAGATCAAGGATACCAAAGACTTCAAGGCTTTGTTCCAAAATGAGCTGGCCAGTATTTTCAAGCCCCCTGCAAAACGAATCAAGCCGATACCCCCGGAAGTGCTGCTTATGGTCGGAGTAAACGGAGTGGGCAAAACCACAACTATTGCCAAACTGGCCCACAGAAGCCAAATGCAGGGCAAAAAAACACTACTGGCAGCCGGGGACACCTTCCGGGCCGCAGCCATTGAACAACTGCAGATCTGGGCGGAAAGGGTGGGAGCTGGTTTTTATTCTAAGTCCACTGGCGCAGATCCGGCAGCAGTGGCTTACGAGGCCCTGCAGAAGGCCAAAAACGAGGCTTATGACCTGTTGATAGTAGATACTGCAGGCAGGCTGCATACCAAATCCGATCTGATGGATGAATTAAAAAAGATCAAGCGAGTCCTGGCCAAACACCACCCTGGAGCCCCACACAGCATCATGCTCATCTTGGACGCCAGCACCGGGCAAAATGCCATTTCCCAATGCCAGCTCTTTAATCAGGGCGTGGGCATAAACGAGATCATTTTGACCAAACTGGATGGAACAGCCAAGGGCGGAGTAGTCCTGGGCATAGCCCTGGAAACAGGACTGCCCATCACTTTCGTGGGTCTGGGGGAAAAAATGGAGGATCTAAGGCCCTTCAGAGGCGAGGACTTTGCCCGGGCCATTCTAGAATAAAACATGTACCTTGAGTTCCAGGAGACGGTGCAGGTCAAAGCCCTGCAGTAGTAAGGCCTAAAACCAGATAGGCGGCTCAAGCTAAATTTAAAGACTTGCTTTTGAGCCCCTGGTCAGACGATTTGCACATAAAAAAGGGCCTGGAGTCACCAGGCTGATGCCCCCAGGCCCTATTTATCATAATACTATATTGGCAGCACTCAATATGTGATCATATCCTCCATCTTTTTCAGGGTGCCAGGGCCGATGCCTTTTACCTGCAGCAGATCCTGCTTGCTTTCAAACTCCTGCTCCTGCCTGAACTCTACAATCCTTTCCGCCAGGGCCGGCCCTATGCCAGTCACTTCCTGCAGCTCCTCAACGCTCGCTGTGTTGATATTGACCTGATCACTTTCTGCCTGGGCCGGAGACAGGAACAAAAAGCAGCACAGGACCAGGAAGGACAGGCCGATCAAAAGTCTGGATGCAAGCAATTGCTTTTTCATAATAACCTCCTTAAGTGGATTAAGCAGCGCAAAGCTGCAGGTTAAAGATTATTATCTTATACAAAAACAAGGGCAGAAAGTCAACAGTCTTTGCAAAACAAGATCGAAATTTAAAAAAGCCGAAATCCTCAATTCTGTCCCAGTGCTTATACTGGGTCCAAAAAAATAGGATAGATTTAAGGCTTTGTGGCCTGAACTACCCCCGTGCTGTTGCTCTGCTGCCAGCTAACGCTGTCCATTATTTTTATTGCTTAATAATGATCTATAAGCTAAGAATTAGCCCCAAGGCAATCTGGCGTTAATGGTGCCTGACTAAAAGGCTCTTGGCTCTAAAGGTAAAGGAGATGACCAATGAAAAAAATATATCTGCTGCTGGCTTTGCTTGTTATTTTTTCAGGCACTTCCTGGGCCAAAGAGGAAAACAGGATCCAGGTTCAAGAACTGGCCAAGGCATCTCAAAGCTGGGATGGACAGATCCTGCCTCAATATCCTGATGGAAGGCCAGAAATTACTGTACTCAGAATCACAATCTCCCCGGGAGCCAAGCTGCCTTTACACATGCATCCGGTAATCAACGCCGGCGTCTTGCTCCAGGGAGAGCTGACTGTTGTCACAGAGCAAAAGGATATTTTGCATCTCAAGGCTGGGGAGGCCATAATTGAAGTGGTGGACACCTGGCACTACGGAGTAAATGAAGGCGAACAGCCCGCAGTCATTATTGTTTTTTATGCAGGGACAACAAAGTCGCCAATCACAATCTCCAAATAATCTTAATGGCCCATGGCTGATCAAAACTGTCCCTTATACAACAGCGCCATAATCGTAATATCGTCTGACTGGGGCTGACCGCTGGTAAAAACACGCAGTGATTCCTGGATGCCTGCGATCAATTCCTGTGGATCCTCTGAATTTATAACCTTTACTTCTTGCTGCAAACGCTCTGCAGAGTATAGCTCCTGGTTCGCATTCATGGCCTCGGTTACCCCGTCTGTGTATACAAGCAGCCTATCACCTGGCTGCATCTCTATTTGTCTGGTCTGAAACACCATATCCTCCATTCCTCCCAAGACCAGGCCAGGTGGCAGCGATAACCATTCTGGCTCTTGTCCCAACCTGAGCAATAAAGGCGGATTGTGTCCGGCATTGGAATAGTGCAGCTCCCCGCTGCGCAAATTCAAAATACCGCAGAACAGGGTCACAAACATTGAAGAATCGTTACCTTGGCAAAGCTCATTATTCACCCTGGCCAGCACATCTGATGGAGCCAGCCCCTGTTCAGCAATGCCCTTCATCAGGGTCTTGGTCACAGCCATAAAAAGCGCAGCAGGCACGCCCTTGTCTGAGACGTCCCCTACAGAAAAGAAAAGCTGTTCATCATTTAATAGAAAAAAATCATACAGATCACCGCCGACCTGCTTGGCCGGCTCCAGGACTGCAAAAATATCTAACTCCTGCCGCTCCGGAAAAGGCGGAAAATGTTTAGGCAGAAAATTCATCTGGATGCTGCGGGCAATTTTTAGCTCACTTTCAATACGTTCTTTAGCCTTGGTGGTTTCAGTCAGGTTGGAGATATACTCCTTGAGAGCCAATCGCATTGTGTCCACGGAATGGGAAAGCTGACCCACCTCATCATTGATCTTGACCCTGGGCAGGCTTACATCCAAATTACCCTTTGCGATCTCATTGGTGGTTCCGACCAAAGAATACAATGGCCTGGTGATGGACCTGGAAATCCCCACCACCACCAAAAACAAGATGCTAAATCCGATCACTCCAATCAAAAATACTGTCCGATTCAAGAATGCAATGTCTGCGTAGATTTCATTCTTGGGAATCATTACCCCTACTGACCACCCTGTGGAAGGCACTGGGGCAAAATAGAGTAAGGACTTTAAGCCTGTGTATACGCTGCTACATTCAGCAAATCCCTCTCTACCTTGAATCATTTCCCTGCCGATCTTTCGCAGTTCCGGCATGTTCATTTCTTCAGCCACGCTAAAAATACTGTAGTGCATGATCCGGCTTTGATCAGGATGGGCCACGAAGGTTCCGTTGCGACTGATCAAAAAGGCATATCCGGTATTGTACAAGGACACAGCTGAAATATTCTGAACCAGGTCTTCCAGAGAGATATCCGCGGTAACTACGCCCCAAAACCGACGTCCTTCCTCGGTTTGCTGATAAAAAGGCACGGAATAAGTGGACATCAGAATGTTCCCACCGCCCTCGTCAAAATAAGGTTCACTCCAGACCGCACGCTCCAAGTGCCTGGGTATGCTGTACCAATCCCAATGAAAATAATGGTATGAGATGCTGCCGAGTTCGGTAGAGGATATCTGCCCGGATGTATCCCGAAAATAATATGGAGAGTAGTAATACCTGTCTGGATCCATGGAATAAGCCTCAAAAGCAGCGGTGGAACCAAAGATGTCAGGATTGTCCGCTACCAGATCCTTAATCATGGATGCTAGCACAGGACCTGAGGGCTCTTCATTTTCCAGACGCAGAGCTAAATATCTGGGCAGCAGTTGGACCCCGTGCAATCTGGTTTCCAGACGGTAGACCAAGGACTTGGTCAGGTTGGTCGCATTTTCTCGGACATTTCTCAGTACCAATTCTTTGGAATAGTAATAATTATAGCCGAAAGCAGCCCCAAAAATAAGTGTGGTGCTGGTCAGGACAAACAGGGCCAGCCGAAAAGATAGCCGCTGCTTTTTACTTGGTACTAGGGAGCGGGTCATAAAATTCCCTGAAAGGTGTTATTTGCTTGATAGCCCCGCTTTTGATCAGCTCATCAGCAACGAGTTCATACTCCTGGACACCCAGCCAACCCATTGGTTGAGATCTTTCCGGGGGCAGGATGATGTCTTGCATCCTCTGCAGCATCCATTTCTGATGCACTTTGTTGGTAGGTAGATTTGCTTCCTGGACCCGCCTCATGACCATATCCAGGGCTTCTTCCGGATGGTCAAAGGCGTATTGCCACCCTTCCAGTGTGGCCTGCACAAAATCCCTTACCAGCCCGGGATTTTTTTGCGCAAATCCCTTCAGGCAGTAGATGCCGTCTTCCGGGAAGTTTAAGCTGTAGTCTGCCAGATGAAAAACAGTCAATTCCTCTTCATTCACTCCGGAGTTGATAATGGTATGATATTCATTATACCACATAACCGAGGCAGCATCTACTCCGTCCATCAAAAAAAGATTCATGGAGTACCCTTGATGCACAATGTCGACCTGAAGGTTGTTACGCCGGAAAAAAGCCTGGGGTTGGGCAGCAAATTCAGGCCAGATGGAAACACTTTTGCCGTCAAGATCTATGGGGGCAAGGATACCGCTGGATTTCTTGGCCACCAGCATCAGGGCAGAACGCTGGACCAGTTGGCCAACATTGACCACTGGTACTCCCTGGGAGCTCAATATTAATCCTCTGCTCAGAAACATGGAAGCTAGTTCTGCCCTGCCTTGGATCAGGGCCTCGCTGGCAGGATTGTCTGGCCCTCCCCTCAACAGCTGCACATCCAGGCCTCGCCTGAAGTAAAAACCCTTGTCCTTTGCAACGTAATATCCAGCAAATTGGGCTTGAGGGGCCCAGTGAGGAATAAAACGCACCTGGCGCAGATCACTTTCTTGAACAGATTGAGCCAGGACATCCGATCCATAAACACCAATAAAAATAAAAAGCAGGGCCCAAAACAGGCAGATAGATTTTGCTGATTTGAAACAACATCCCGGCATAATAGTTCTACTTTGTATAGTAATCAGATATCGCCTTTATAAAAAATACTCCAGCTTGCCCTTAGACCTGGGAGATTGGCGGGCTGTGGACCAGAAACTTTAGATCATATATTTACTAGCAATCCATTTCATTTGCAATAAAATTAAACCTATTGCAGATGTCTGGGTTAAAGGCTGATAACATCTTGAAATTTATCTCAATCATTGAAGACAGCAGGCCGGGCTCCCAAGCATTTCAGAGAGTTAAGAAGATTATTAGATATTGACAGGAAAAGGGCATTGCATACAGAATATTGCTGTTATGATCCCAAAACATGTTCAACAGATCCTGGATGCGAATGGCCTGCGCGCATTGGAATTTGAACCTGGGTCCACCCCCACCTCTGAACTGGCAGCCCAGAGAATTGGAGTACAGGTGGCTCAAATCGCCAAATCCATACTGTTGCTGGGCAAGGACGGCAAATATCGCATGGCTGTTTTGCGCGGAGATAGGAAGCTGGCCTCCGGCAAGCTCAAACAGGTCACCGGGGTTAAACACTGCATGGCCTCACCAGAAGAGACCCTGGAACATACCGGTTTTAGCATCGGCGGGGTTTGCCCTTTTGGCTTACAGGATATTTCAGTCTATATTGATCAGGGCTTAAGTGAATTTGAGCTGATTTATCCAGCTGCAGGCACTGATGCCTCAGGTGTTCCCATGCATATTGATGATCTGCTGCAGATAACCAGAGCCAAGGTCTGTGATATTACCCAGGACAGATAGCCTGGCCTGCAAGCTGCAAACATTTTTATTGCTACAGGCCTCCAGCAATCAGGCAGGCTATAGGCCCAAACAGTGAAGCCGCCTGCCTGCTCATCCTGCAGGCTTTTGCATAAGCACCACATTCTTGCGCGGGATTTCGCATCTCCAGCAAAATTCTGCTGCCAGCCAGTAAAAAGTCTCTGCCTTGTAAAAAGTTACATGGGTGGGGTCCCTGCGGTAACGCCAATCTCCGAATTCCTCATCCCGGGTCTGGAAACTGGTCATGATACCCAGCCAGCCCCTGGAGCGCAGCAGGCTGTTCAGCAAGGCAAACTCCTTATAAGGCCTGTGAAAATGCTCCACCACTTCGGTGCAGGTCACAAAATCATAACTGCGTTCCAGGATTGACCTGTCCGGATAAAAAAAAGGATCATAGAGCTGTACCTGGTGCCCGGCCTCCCGCAGCATCCAGGCCAGGGCTGGACCTGGCCCGCAGCCGTAATCCAGGCCTTCCTGCCCAGGGCAAAGCTTTTGTAAAAGCGGGGCAGCCAGTTTGTTCAGAAACTTGCGGTACTTGGAATCCAGGGGCTGATTGTCGTGCTCGCAGTACCTCTGGTATTCTGCCTGGGTATCTGGTAAATGGGCATTGCCCAGACAGGTGGCCTGACACAATGGACAGCGCCAGTATTGCAGACCCTGTTCCCCATAAAAAAAATAAGGCTCCCCCTGCAAACAAACCCTGCATTTTCCTGACATCTTATCAACTGGGCAGTCAAAAGTTCTTTAGTAATACCCAAATGCTGAATATATTAGCTTTTACCCTAGACAAAGGCAAGTTTTTGCTAACCCCTGCCAAGGCCAAGCAGGCCATAGGGGTAGTTCGCTTCTACCTGCTAAAACTTGTTGCTTGTTAGCAGCTGATTTTGGCAGCCTGACCAATACCCCAGAAATACAATATATTATTGACATGTTGCTTCGGCAGAACCAATGCCTGCCCATGGCTGCAAAACTCTATAAAGGAGAAAATCATGCGCTGGAAACAATTCCTTACCCCTGTAGAATCCGTAGATGTGCAAAAGGCTCAAGAAATTATTAATAATACTCCTGCCCAGGAGCTAAACATAGTGGATGTCCGGCAGCCCAAGGAGTATGAACAAGGGCATATCCCTGGATCCAAGCTTTTGCCCATTACTGAACTTGGAAGCCGGTTAGGGGAGCTGGATCCGGAAAAGACTGCTCTTGTCTAATGTGCGGTGGGAGGACGCAACAGGTTGTAATCCAGGCCCTGGAGGCAGGGTTGAGCACAGAAGAAGTGCTGAACAGAATAGAGCCGGCTCAGGATTCAGTACAAAAGATCCTGGATCTGGACATGTCCATTGAAGCCCAGGCCTGGGATCTTTATCAGCGGGCTGCAGACAGACAGCCAGATAAAGAGGGCCGGTTACTACTGGAACAGCTCGTGAATGAGGAAAAGTCCCATTTGCTGCAGTTGGGCAGACTCCTGGAACGCCAAAATGCAGAGGGTTAACCGCCCGCTCGCAGGCCCACTAAAGACGAGAAGAACGCCAGGTATTGTATTTCAGCCTTAGCGCATCTTACTTAGCGTGCTTATTGCCTTTGCGGTTATAATCAAGAAGCACCAGGCAACAAGGAGAAGACTATGGGCAAAAGATTGCTCCTACTAGGCGGCGGACATGCCCACATGATCACTTTGGGCAATATTCAGAGACTATGCAGCCAGGGGCACGAGGTGACAGTAGTGCAGCCGGATGAATACCATTACTATTATCACAACCTGCAGGCAAGCCTGAACAGGAATGAGCTCAAAGCTTTCCAGCCTGGAGGAGATTACCTTTTGATCTACAATCTCGGGGATGGGACTGGAATCTTCAGCAAGGGCAGGCTGACCTTTGGGGGACGGCCGGCTTTCTGGCTCAAGGACTGGATAGACCGCAGGTTCATGAAGCGTTTTCAGGCCTTGGAATTATAAAGCCATTACTACAGCTGAAGCCAATCACGGATTTACCTGGCAGGTTTCCCTGCGTTAAGACCTTTTTCTTCCCTGGCTCTTTGGTTACTTCATAAGCTTTTGCTGGCTAATCCCTGAAAGGGGCCTGAATGCTAAGCAATAAAAGACGCATGGTTTTTGGCTCTATGTTTAAATTTCTGTCCTCTAAACTCAACAGGTGGAACTAAAAGTATATGCCTTTTAAGATAATAATTAAGTCGACTTTAGAGGTTCAGGACATCATCTCCTGCAGCCTCTGAGCATCACGAAAAGCATGATTGTTATCTGTATTGTCGAAAAAAAAGAATACTCGGCAGCCCTGATCCAGCCATTGTCGTGCACTTTGGGCCCAGGCCACCAGCTGCTCCTCTGTATACCGGGAGCGATAAAGTTCAGTATGTCCGTGAAGGCGGACATAAGCCTGCCTGCAGGTAACTTTCGGCCACAACTGCCAGCCTGGTGCATTAGAAAGGCAGTTGATCAGGCCGTAGTCCTGCATTAAATCAGCAATATCCTCTTCAAACCAGGATGAATTCCTGAATTCTACCACATGGGAGGTTTGCGGCCAATGTTCTGTAAGCCCTTGGGCAAATTGTTCCAGCCTGGGTACATCTTTTTCCAGATTTGCTGGCAGCTGCCAAAGGACTGCAGCCATACGGGGTTGCAAGGGGACTAGATTGTCTCTTTGCTTAAGTATTGAATCCTTGTCCACCTTGAGGCGCTTGATATGGGTAATATAGCGTGAACCCTTGACAACAAAGCAAAAGTCTGGAGGAGTCTCTTGCAACCACTTTTCATAGGTGCTTTGTTGCAGTCCACGATAAAATGTTGCGTTGACCTCCACAGAATTGAACCAAGAGGCATAGTAGGACAGCCATTTTTTTTGGGGCAAACCCTGATAGAACTCGTGCTTCCAGTTCTTGTAATTCCAGCCACTGGTCCCTATAAAAAGTATGTTTTTATCACACATAATTGATAGTACCTCAATCTATAGGTATTTATTAACATTTTTGGTCCAAGCTATTAACTTGTAACTATTTGAAAAGATTATAACATGTAGGCTCTGTTTGGCGCAAATGGAAAATCCCTTACAAAGTATTGCAATAAAGTTAAGCAGTTTTAAATTAAATGTGTTTCCTTTTTGATCTTTCTTGACGTTTTGGATATCTTCAATGACTGCATCAGCGTTCATTTTTAAATTTGGAGACATGTTTTTTTTCAAGTCCCTGATCTCTTTCATAATTGGATCTTCTTACATAATTTGCCCCTCCATTAATTCTTGAGGTATACATCCGGTCGCGACAATCCAAGCCATACTGAGGCATAAATCAAGGACTACAACAGTAGGATACTTGCATCAACTAAGCTGGGTACAGGCTGATCTGGATGCAGAAAAATGCTATATACGCCCTCGGAGATCGCAAGGGTCTTGGGGGATCACCCTGATGTCATGCGCAAGCTGCTGCTGGCCGGGATCTACCCAGGGCCAAAACAGCTACAAGCCCCATGTAGACCCGCTGCAGGTTTGCTGCCTTGCGGCCCCGCAGCTGCACGCCAAAGAACTTGGCAGAGGAGCGATTGGGCTTTATCCAACCGACAATGACCTATTTTTGTAGTATTCAGGCCCGAGCTAGTGCTTCCCGGAGGGTATCCAGCATTGCCCTGATTTCGCCCGCCAGAAAATCACAAAATTTGTTCTTTCTCAATGTTCTCTCCTGGACGTCCATGGGCAAAAAACGGGTCATTTCCGATTTGAAGACTTCGCCATGAACGATAGCCGGCAAATCTTGCCAGAGGCTTTCCAGTTTAGATTGATAGTCAGTGGCACGATAATCCTTAATCTTGTTCTTTACCCACTCAGGCTTGATCACTGCACCGTTTTGCTTCAGCCAGCGCAGGTCCCAGATATCCCGATGTCTTACATAATCCTGGGTGTTCACCAAGGACACCAGCTTGTCAGCCATGATTTCATCAAGGGTTTCACATAGAACCAGCGTATCGCCATAGCCGTCCGGCAGAAAATCGTAGTCGGTCTGCAGGCTTCTTGGAATACGAGAGTAGGCCGGAATATTGGCCACTTCGATCTTAATCCGCTGCCTGGGCACATGTCTCTGGCCAGGGGCCGTGGTGACTGAAATTTGCCATTTGTCCACGTTTAACCACTCATACTCAGGCTCATTTCTCAAATCGTGTGGTTCCTTCATATCAACTTCCAGCTCATAACGGCTACAGATGTAATGCAGCAAACAGTCCTTCATAGATGTCAGATGACGGCTGTTAAAACCCCGACCGCCGACAAAATCCAGATCTTCGCTAAAGCGCGTGGAGCCATAGCACAAACGCAGGCATGTTCCGCCCTGAAAAGTAAGAAGATCAAGCAATCCCTCCTGGTCCAGACTGAAAAGAATGTCGTAATGCAGCAACTCCTTTTCTATTACAGGCCGCATATGCCCGCACCCAGAAAATGCCATAGCCTTGTTTACTAATGCATTAAAATTTACAGGTTCAGGCATTACTAAGTGCTCCTTGGTCGACAAGGTGGGTATTGCGGCCTACGCGCTTTAAATCGCGCCAGGCTGTCATTGGGGCTGCCAGACGCAAAGGCCGCCCAACATTGCGAATATTTTCCATAATATCCAAAATAGCCCGCTTGGTGTGGGTGAATTCAATGCTGCCCCAGGGGGTGCGATATATTCCCTTTCGTCCGGTAGTGATTACTGTCAAACGATCCATGGGGATTTGGGAGATGGCACCATACTCCGAGAGAGCGGATTCCAGGCTGATATAATTATACTCCCCGCGTCGC
This sequence comes from uncultured Desulfohalobiaceae bacterium, assembly GCA_964562725.1. GTDB lineage: Bacteria > Desulfobacterota > Desulfovibrionia > Desulfovibrionales > Desulfothermaceae > CAZBUB01. The sequence continues at coordinate 57,301 of CAZLUR010000005.1, forward strand.
AGAGCAATAGCGATCCGTTCGATTGTGTAACCATCCTGGCTGTGGGCCAAAGGAAACACATAGACCCCTCGGCAGGCACGTTGCAGCAAGCCGCTTCGGACCAGCCTCCTTAAGGCTTCTTGCAGGGTCTTGGGACTGTCATTCGGGAACAGCTTGGCCAGGTCGCGTAGAGTAAACACGTAGCGGCCGGCTGCATCCCACTCAGTCAACACTCTAATTGCTGTTTGCTTATCCATAAGGCTTCTAGTGGACAAAAAAACTATGTACATATAGCCTTTCTGTCCACTAATGTCAAATGTGAAGGTCAGAGGTCGGAAGTCTGCTAGGTGTCTTTCAAAGGCGTGGTGGAGACCCGGAACCCGCGGTTGGTATTGGGCAGCTTCAGAACGTAGCCAGCATCCAGCTTTCAGGGTTTCTCCCTGCCCAGACCCTGTTCATCGTATACAGGAAAGCCTAGATCCTGGATCACCTCCAAGAAGCCGGTACACGTTTCTGCGGTCTACCTCCAGCCTGCTGGACAACTCCTTGATGCTGATCCCACCAGGCTCGCTGAGCAGATCCACTGCCTTCAGGATCTGGCTCACAACCTCCCTAGTGGTGTTGCACCCTGGCCCGCAGGTGGTCGAATCCAGGCAGGAAGAACCTGGCAGCCAGGTAGGGATCCTGCTCGTCAAAAATCCGCTCGGCAGCCTTGGCAGATTTCTCGACATTGCCGGGATCATCCCGGAATTGCTCTAAAACCCGGGCCACAACCTCATGCACAAACCAGCCCTCCAACTCCTCTGGCTCGGACAGGGAGGCGGTCAGGGATTTTTAGTATCTTACAGTCTTTCTTTGCCATCAATTGTTTTTGTTTCAACCGGAATTGAACGTACTCGAATCTTTCCTTCCGTGACACTAATGACAGCTCCTTTTGCCAAGTCATTTTCATATTCAGTTTTTGGAGAGATTCCCATGTCTACGAGGTATTTCATGCTGTCGATTCCAATGTATGCACGGATTCTTCAGCCAACCAGGCAGCATACTGTAAGGCCTGGCGAACATCCTCCGGCTCTAGATCGGACTCCCCTCCTTCGCAAGGAGGAGTAAGAGGTGGTTGAATAAGGACCTCTTCTTCCCAGCATTACCAAATTACGGCAAAAGTAAAGAACCCTTTGCTATAATTTTTAAGCAAAATGATACCCAGTATACGCTGGTGATAATGGCCACAGCTAAACTTTGCGGAATATTATGGCCTGC
>CAZLUR010000006.1:0-42956 GCA_964562725.1 uncultured Desulfohalobiaceae bacterium
ACCCCAGTCCCAGACTCATTTAATCTGGGACTGACAGAATCAAATAGCGTGGTACGTAGCAGCCTTGTTTTTCAGGTAATTCAATAATATATAAACAGCTGGGATAAATGATGAGCATAATTTGTCCCCATATATTCTGGAGGAATGTATGTCTGAAGCAAATTATATGAGCAGCCGGGAGTTTTTAAAGGATTCTCTGCGCAAAAGAACAGACTTTTCCAGGACTGACCAGAATCTGGGCAAGCCGGTACCTCCGGTTCAGAAGCCATTTGACCCGGATGCCCAGCGAATAAGTCTGGCCAGCCCTGAGCAGTGGCAAGAATTTGTCAGGGATATCAGCCTGGACAAAATTATTGCCAAGCGCAAAAGCAGGAGAAATTATGCTGCTGAGCCTCTGTTTTTTGAGGAACTTTCCTTCCTGCTCTGGGCTACTCAAGGCCTGCGCAATCCAAAAAGTAATGCAGTGCATTTCCGGACTGTGCCTTCAGCCGGAGCCAGGCACAGCTTTGAAACCTATATCCTGGTTCAAAACGTACAACAATTACACCCCGGGCTATATCGTTTCCTGCCTTTGAACAATGAACTGCTTTTCGTGAAAGAGATACCTAATGCCGGGCATTCTCTAGCCAGGGCCGCCTTTGGTCAGGGATTCATAGCAGCAAGTGCTGTGACCTTGATCTGGTCCTGTCTGCCATACCGCATGGAATGGCGCTATGTCGCCAACGCCTATCGAGTGATTCTTATGGATATCGGCCATGTCTGTCAGAATCTTTATCTGAGCAGCGAAGCCATTGGGGCAGGGACCTGTGCTGTTGCGGCCTATGACCAGAAAGCAATGGATGATCTTCTGGGGCTGGATGGCCAGGACGAATTTACTATATATCTGGCTCCAGTGGGCAGGGCTCAGTCCAGCTAAGCAGGCATTTTGGAGTTTGTGTAAAGTGCCTGATCTGCAAGAATTGCCAGCAGCAATGGCTGTTCTTGTACCTGGGAACAGTTCTTACGCATGACAGAGATAATATGTAAGCATTCAAGGAGCCTGTCGCCGCGTAGAATTGTGAGTCTCCAATGCTTTAACTTTTGAAACTGTTTACGCGCCTTGACTTATGTAGGCAACTTCTGTTCGCAGAGCAACAGCAAGAGCCTGTGGCTCTCAGAGTGGGATGTCGCCTGAACGCTTACAATATGTCAGGACTATGGTCCAGTCATTAGGGACAAGTTGTTTCTACTTAATGGGCAGTAGCAAGAGCGGGAAAGGGGAGAGCTTCATAGTATACTTCCCCTATAAGTCTGGTCAAAGAGGGAGGAACATCAGTTGTGGGCAAGCCAATGAAATAAACCCAGGGTCTTTATGCGCAAGTGTTGGACCTTCCTGAAAGGCGGATGCACCGATCCAGTCATTTGCAAAAGAGAGACGGTGGGTGGCCTTTAACAGTGCGGACATTTCAAGCAGCAGCCGGCTTTCATGAATAATTTTTATGGGAAGTGACCGGCATTGCTCCTAGGCTTATATATTGACCTTATTTTTAATTGCCTGCTGAGCTGTAATAATATATCCTCTTCAGGAGCAGATCACCTTACTCCTGCCTGAGGATCAAAACCCGAGGCGAACTTTGATGCAGAATCCGGCAAGTTAGAACAATTTTTCTTTGTGCAGTACACCCGTAAAACTTTAAAGTTCAACGTTCAGGGTTCAACGTTCAAGGCAATAAATTCAGGTTGAAATGCACAACAACCCACCAAGCAAGGCTCAAACAGAATTCAGACGTCTCCAGTCTCGCAAGCAACGTATTTATCTGATAGCACTGGCCTGTGGCGCGCTAATATTTCTGCTTAGCTGGGCCATCAGCAAGCCGGATGATACTTTCGTCAGAGTTGTTTACCCGATATTTGCCCTGTTCCTGGCCGGACTTTTCGTTATTCTCTGGCGGGGCTCCCTGCCTATGAGCAAGCTGGAAATTCCGGTATTGGGAATTATTGGCTCTATGATTTTCAGCCGCCTGGCCTGGCTCTTTTATTTTGCAGGACCAATTGATGATCATTTACTGCAGATTGCTGGCGGCCACTACTGGGCAGTGGGAGTCCTTATTGTGGGCGGGTTTGTCGTACTTGGCCATAAGCAGGGGCTACTTGCGGGTCTGATTTTCATCTTGATCTCAGTGATAATAGCCACTACAGGCGTTGCTGTCCAGGCACTAAGCGAAGAGGTTTCCAGAGAGTCTCTGATCTATCTGCTGCGTATCCAATTATTCCTGGCTCTGCTCCTGGGATTGTCCAGTGCAGCTACTACAATGCGAGACAGAATGCTTGCCGCCCTGACCCGGGCCGAGACACTGGACCATTTGGCAAATACGGATATACTGACTGGACTGGCCAATAGACGCATGACAGAGCAATTTTTGATACAACAGAGCTCCGCTGCAGTCAGGTATGGCCGTCAAATGTCAGTGATCAGCGCTGACCTGGATCACTTTAAGCAGATCAATGACACTTATGGACATGCAAAAGGAGACGAGGTGCTTGCTGAGATTGCTCAAATCTTGATTGATACAGTGCGTGAATCTGATCTTGTGGCTCGCTGGGGCGGTGAGGAACTGCTTATAGTAGCCCCGGAGACCTCTGTGGATCAGGCCAGTGAGCTCGCAGAACGCTGCCGGATGGCAATTGACAAACAGCCCATTCTCGGCCTGAAGATCACCTTGTCTTTAGGTGTGACTGAATTCAGACCCGGAGAAACCATAGGATCACTACTGGCCCGCGCTGATGCCCTGCTCTACAAGGCCAAAGCAGCCGGGCGCAACTTGGTTGCTACACAAGCAGGACTTTTAGCCCCGGAGGATGCCAAACTGAACTGATTTGTACTTAACGGACAGTCAATGCCAGCAGGTTATGGCAAGAATTGCCTTGAAGTTATCCTATAGCTACGATATAAACATGCAAAAAGTCATTCCTGAACTTAATTGAATGGAAAACGACATGCCTGAAAATAATCTCCCCCTAATAGACAATCTGCTGTTGTCCCAGGAAATCAGCCCCAGTGAGCAGCAGGAGATCCTGGAGCTTTCTCCCATCGGGATCTTCAAGACCACCCCAGAGGGCAGATACCTGTTTGCCAATCCAACCCTGGCCTGGATGTATGGCTACAACACTCCCCAGGAACTGGTGGACTCCATTTCCGATATTGGCCAGCAGGCATATGTTGACCCTGCGGATAGAGTTGAGTTCAAGGAGCTTCTGGAAAGCCAGGGCCAGGTATTCAACCATGAAAGCCGGCTGCGCCGCAAGGACGGATCCATATTTTGGGCCTCCAGGAATGCCCGGGCAGTGCGCGATATATATGGCAAAATCTCCCATTATATAGGGTTTACTACAGATATCACCGAGAGAAAAATGGCTGAACAGGCCCTGCGGCGCTCGGAAAATTATTATCGCACTATATTCGAGACCTCTGGTGCGGCCCAGGTCATTATTGAAGAAGACACCACCATCTCCTTGGCTAATTCCAAGTTTGAAGAACTATCTGGTTATTCCCGTCAGGAGCTGGAAGGAATAAAATCATGGACCGAGTTTGTGCATTCAGAAGACATGGAACGTATGAAGCAATACCACTATCAGCGCAGGCAAAAAAGGGATCAAGTCCCGTGGCGCTATGATTTCCGGTTTATTGACCGCGGTGGAGCAGTGCACCACATCTATTTGAACGTGGACACCATTCCTGATACCAGCCAGAGCGTTGCCTCTCTGATAGACATCACTGAACGTAAGCAGTCAGAAGAAAAAATCCGCTACCTAAGTCTGCATGACTCTCTAACCGGACTATACAACCGCACTTTTTTTGATGAAGAAATGCAGCGTCTCTCAAACAGCAGAGAATTTCCCATTACCAGCATCTCAGCTGACATAGACGGGCTGAAATTCATTAATGACACCATGGGCCACGCCAAAGGCGATGAATTGTTACAAGCTGCAGCCAGGGTGCTGCAGGAATCTCTGCGCAGCTCTGATATCCTGGCCCGGGTAGGAGGAGATGAGTTTGCCTTGCTCATGCCCCGCACAGATAAGGCCACTGGCGACAAAATAGCCAAGCGGATCCTTTCCAGTTCAGTCAGACATAACCACAAACATCCTGAACTCCCTTTATACCTTTCCATTGGCACAGCCACCGCCAGCAAAAAAGGAATGTCCCTGGAGATCGCCTACAGAAAAGCAGATGACTTGATGTATCGTCAGAAACGCGCCCACAGCCAGAACATTAATCAAAACATTGTTAACATGTTGGTATCCGCCTTGAACAAGATGGATTATATTGCCCAGGGCCATGCTTACAGACTTGGCTCCTTATGCCGAGCTTTAGGGAAAAAGCTGGATATGCCCCCTGAACTTTTGACCCGCCTGGATCTTTTGGCCCAGGTCCATGACCTGGGCCATGTGGCTGTCCCTGAGCACATCCTGTTTAAACCAGGCCCTTTAAGCGAGGAAGAGTGGGACATCATGCGCCAGCATGCGGAAAAGGGATACAATATAGCAGCCTCCTCTTTGGACCTGGTAGAAGTCTCCGGGCTGATTCTAAAACACCATGAGCGTTTTGATGGCCATGGCTACCCTCAAGGGCTTCAAGGCCAGGAGATTCCCATAGAATGCCGCATCCTGGCTATTGCTGATGCCTTTGACGCTATGACCAGTAATCGTGCTTATAGCAAGGGCAAAACCAGGCCAGAAGCCTTGCAGGAGCTCAAAAAACAGGCCGGGACCCAATTTGACCCGGAGCTGGTCCAGATCTTTATAGAAATTGCGCCAGATTAACCAGATACAGGCCTTTGGACTCAAAAACTCAGCCTCTTCGTTCAAACCTCACCCAATTAAAGAATCCGGCCCCAAAAGGGCTGGATTCTTTAATTTAAGGCCAACAGGAGACCAACTATGCATATGCCCTTGTTTCAAAGTGTATTCGGCCTGCTGACTTTTGTGTTTATTGCCTGGCTATTATCCGAAAAACGCCGAGCAGTAAGCCTTCGGCTGATCATTACCGGTCTTGTTCTGCAATTGGGTTTGGCCTTGGTCTTGTTGAAAGTCCCGGCCTTGAAAGAGGTCTTCCTTTTGCTGAACAAGGCTGTTGAGGCCCTGGAAACCGGCACTCGGGCCGGAACGACCTTTGTCTTCGGCTACCTTGGCGGCGGCCCCCTGCCCTTTGAAGAACCTTATTCCGGTGCGGCCTACATTTTTGCCTTCCGGGCTTTGCCAGTGATTATTGTCACCGGGGCTTTGAGTACGTTGTTATATCACTGGCAAATTATCCCAGTTCTGGTCAGGGCATTTTCTACTCTCCTACAAAGAGTAATGGGCATTGGCGGGGCGTTGGGTGTAGGCTGCGCAGCAAATATTTTTGCGGGAATGGTGGAATCCCCGCTGTTCGTCAGGCCCTATATCTCGCAGATGACCCGCAGCGAACTGTTCACTTTGATGACCTGCGGCATGGCTACCATTGCCGGTACAGTGCTGGTGCTCTATGCAGGCATCATTGGCGACATTATTCCGGACGCCCTGGGCCATATCCTAGCAGCCTCCTTAATCAGTGCACCTGCTTCCATTCTCATCTCCGGGGTCATGATCCCTGAAACCGGACAGCCCACGCTGGGCAAGATTGCTCCGCCTGTGGAGACCAGTGGCGCTATGGATGCCGTAGTCAAAGGCACTGCTTTTGGAGTCAAAATGTACATCAATATCGTAGCCTTATTGGTAGTCCTGGTGGCGCTGGTCAGTATAATCAATCAAGCCTTAGGCCTTTTGCCCCGAATGGGAGAAGACCCTCTGACCTTACAGGGCATCCTGGGATACATCATGAGTCCTTTGGTCTGGCTGGCCGGAATTCCCTGGAACGAGGCCCAAACTGCAGGAAGTCTGATGGGGGTCAAGGTCGTTCTCAATGAGTTGCTGGCCTATATGGACCTGGCTGCGCTGCCTGCAGGCGCTCTTTCCGAGCGCAGCTCTTTGATCATGACCTATGCCATGTGCGGCTTTGCCAATATCGGCAGTCTGGGTATTTTGATCGGCGGACTTTCAAGCATCGCCCCGGACCGGACCGATGAGATTGTGACCCTGGGGCCTAGATGCATATTGGCAGGTGTATTGACTACGCTGATGACTGGGGCCATAGTGGGTATTTTGTTCTAAACAAAGTCAGTAGTCAGGCCCTTCCAGAAAATTATTGCAGCCTGGCCCTGCAAATTTTTCTGAAATTAAGTGCTATATATTCCTGTTCTTCCCTGCTCAGAAAGGGGTTCATGGGCAAACTCAATATTTCATTACTGATTGCCTCGGCCCGGGGGAAATCACCGCGTTTATAACCCAGGTATGCAAAGCACTCCTGTAAATGCAAGGGCAGGGGATAATGGACAGCCGTGGGTATTCCTGCCTGCTGCAGACCAGCCCTGACTTGATCCCGGTCTTTGACCCGGATTGAATACTGAGACCAAATTGAAGTCCGGTCATTTTTGAGCACAGGAACGATGGCCAGATCTCTGAGCAGCTCATTATAAACTGATGCCACCTTTTGGCGCATTTTGATTTCCTCTGGATAATGCCTTAACTTGGTTAAAAGCACGGCAGCCTGGATGGTATCCATCCTGGCTGCTAGGCCCAGATATTTGTGCTGATAGCGTTCATTTTGACCATGTACCCGTAAGCATTCTATTTTTTGGGCCAGTTCTTCCTGGCTGGTAAAAACAGCTCCCCCATCCCCGTAGCAGCCCAAGGGCTTGGCTGGAAAAAAACTGGTGCACGCTAATTGGGAAAGATTGCAGCTTGATCTGCTGTGATACGTGGCCCCAAAACTTTGGGCTGCATCTTCAATGACCGGCAGTTGATATCTCGCAGCCACATCGTTTATCTCCTGCATGTCGGCAGGCTGCCCATAAAGGCTGACCGGCAGAATAGCCCTGGTTCTTTCTGTAATGACCTGTTCAATAAGGTCTGGATCTATATTATAAGTCTCTTGGTCAATATCTACGAACACGGGCAGGGCCCCTAAATGGGCGATCATCCCAGCAGTGGAAATAAAAGTGAATGGCGTGGTGATCACTTCATGGCCAGGACCGATACCCAGGGACATTAATGCCAGTTGCAAAGCATCAGTGCCTGAAGAGCAAACAATGCAAGAGCTGGCCCCGGTAAACTCAGCCAGTTCTTTTTCCAGTGCCTGGTTTTGCGGCCCCAGAATATATCTGGAGCTGTCCAAGACTTCTTGAATTGCCGCATCAATTTCATCCTGATAAAGCCGGTATTGGTAATTTAGATTAGCATAATCAATGTTCATGGTTTAATTATTGCTGCAGGTCATGCACATTCAGGTCCAGCCCTGTTTTGAGGACTTATAAGTCAGCAGACATCCTTCAATACAACTTTGGCAGTTCTCACATTTTCCACACTCCCTGCAGAGCCTGGTAAAGGCCTGCAGCCAATCTTGTCCGGTGCGGGGACAAATACGCACGAATTGCACAAAAGATACCAGCCTGTCCAAAGCTTCATCGTCAATGTGATGCTCCAGCCTGCAAGCGTTGGATTCAGCTACATCCATGGGCAGCTGCAGGAACGTGGATAAAAATTCCAGCAACACCTTGTGTCTGTAGACAATCTTGCTGGCCAGCCTGAAACCCTGAGTAGTCAAATTCACCGAGCTATAGGGCTGATAGTGAATCAGACCCTTCTGGGCCAGGCTCTGCAAAGCCCCGGTCACTGAGGCCCTTTGTACCCCTAAACGCTCGGCAATATCCTTGGCCCGGGCGGAATGTTGCTCCGCTTCCAGAACAAAGATAGCCTCCAAGTAGTCTTCCAGATTGGAAGTCAGAGCATCTTTGGCCATGTCGCCCTTGTAATGGTTGTCCAAGATAATCACCACAACGATTGAACCTAAGATTCAACTCGCTGCCCCCTGCACAATCTTTCTGGCTTGCCCCAGACTGAGTCCCCTTTGCTCAGCAATCCGGGCCAGATCTGCCTCTGCATCTGAAGGACGCAAATAAGCCGGCTCAATGCTTGCTGGTCTGGGTTCGGCCTGCAAGGCCTGCTCCAGCAATACCTCAGCTCGGGGATTGTTCCAGGTCTTATCCAGAATAACAACCCCTGGCAGGTTCTCCTGCCAAAAGTCAGCATCGTGGAACAGGGCGCTGCCCAGGGCATAGGCCTGTCCGGGGTAATCCCTGATCCTGGCCGCTGCCTGGCTGCGCTGAACACAGGCTGGCCCGCCCAGCTCATCACCGTCCGGGGCCGCAAAACCCTGCATATAAACCAGGTCCCTGCGGGCATAAGTCAACACCCAAAGCCTGCCTTGCAGCAAACCAAGGACACTAAAAGCCAGCAAGCGCAGATAATCCAGTCCTGCCAGGGCGAGATTAGCACCCCGGGCCAACCCCAGACCCAGGGCCAAAGCAACCCTGATTCCGGTAAAAGTACCAGGCCCGCGCACACAAGCAATCTTGCCCAGATCTGCCCAGGTAAGACCGGAGTTGTGTAGGCAACTTTGCACAACCGGGGGCAAAAGCTTCATGGAGCTGGACCTGGCCTGCATTTGCTGCAATGAGATAATTGTGCCTGGCACTCCCAGCAGCACCTGCAGATAATCCTCTGCAGCATTGAGCACCAAGCATGCTCCCTGATTATTGTACGATCCTGAAGATGTCATTGTATATAGCCAAAAACATAATGCCCAGAATCAGAATCAATCCCAGCCTGACCGCTCTTTCCCTCCATTTTGGATCTACCGGCCTGCCCAGTATGGTTTCTAAAGTGTAGAACAATAGATGCCCCCCGTCCAGTACCGGAATAGGCAACAGATTGATCAAGCCTAAATTGATGCTGATCAATGCAGTCAAGGCCAGGACATCCACAAAACCTTGCTCAGCCTGCTGGCTGACCAGCTGTGCGATAAGTATAGGCCCGCCCAATTGATCCAGAGGCACCACCCTGGCGACAAGTTTGCCAATGCCCTGCACAGTGAGCTTTATCAATTGCCCGGTCTGTACCAGCCCTCCCCAGGCGGACTGCAAGGGCCCCATAGAGATGCGCACTGTCTCTCCTGAGGCCTCCACACCGATCATGGGCACTTGGACCTCTTCACCGAAAATATTTTGCCTGGTCTGTAATTTTGGCTGCAGTGTAACCTCCAGGGCTTGTTTCTCCCTTTGCACCTCCAGCTGCAGTTCACTGCCCTGGCTATCCTGGATAAAATTGGCCATATCAGACCAATATTCGACCTCTTGGCCGTTGACTCTCAAAATCCTGTCTCCTGACTGCAGGCCGGCCTCCTGAGCTGGGCTGTTTTCTTGAACTTGGCCTATTTGGGGCAGCATGGCCTGCTGCCCCAGGAACAAGAACAGCAAGCAATAGATGGCCCAAGCCAGGAAAAAATTGAACACCGGACCCGCAGCTACCACCAGCATCCTTTGCCAGGGCGGACGTAAAGAAAAGCTCTCCTGCTCCTGAAAGCCTGCAGGCAGTTCAGCATCAGGGCTCTCCCCCACCAGTTGTACATAACCGCCTAAGGGCACGGCAGAGATGCGGTACTCAGTCCGGCCCCGGGTAAAGCCCAAAAGCTTGTACCCAAATCCCAGAGAAAAGGTCTTGACCCCGATCCGGAAACCTTTGGCCACCAGAAAATGGCCCAGTTCATGGATGAAAATCAAGATGCCCAGGACCAATATAATGGAAATGACACTGATCATAATTGAATTATGCAAAGTCCAAGGTTATAATTTGAGGGTTCAACGTTCAGGGTTCAGCGTTCAAGGTTAAGGCAATAAATTCAGGCTGATAAGACAAATACGAACTCAGACAGTTAGAGACTTGAATATAGTCTATAAAAACAATTTGTTACTAAATAACTTTTGACTGCCCAGGTTAAAAACATTGACTCACAAACTCAGCATGTCAAACAAAAAGCTTATTTATATAACTGGCAACCTGCCCTGGACGAACTCCCTGGTCCGCTGGTCCACCTCCTGGATATCCTCCAGGCTGCAGATCTGCACTGGATCGTGCCATTGCAGGGCTTCTTGATTCAAACCTGCAATACCCAAAAACCCTATCCTGTGCTCCAGGAAAGCTGAGACTGCCACTTCATTGGCTGCATTGAGCACCACTGGATGACTTGGGCCGGCAGTCAGTGCCTGCCTGGCCAGATCCAGGCAAGGGAAGGCCTCAGAGTCAGGTGCATGAAAATTCATCCTGCCCACTCGCAACATATCCAGGGGCTCCAGATCCAGAGCCAATCTTTGCGGATAATTCAGGCAAAAAGCAATGGGCAGGCGCATATCCGGAATGCTCATATGGGCCAGTACTGATCTGTCCTGATATTCAACCATGGAATGAACAATACTCTCTGGGTGTACCACAACTTCCAGTCGGTCCTGATCCATACCGAATAAATTACAGGCTTCAATCACTTCCAGGCCTTTGTTCATCATGGTTGCAGAATCAATGCTGATCTTGGCACCCATGGACCATTTGGGATGCTTTAAGGCCTGCTCCGGTGAAACTTGAGACAGTTCTTTTATGCTCCAACCCCAAAAAGGGCCGCCTGACGCGGTCAGGATCAATCTTCGCACCTCTGACCAGTCGTGGCCCAAAAGGCCTTGAAACAGGGCGTTGTGCTCGGAGTCTACAGGCAAAATGCTGGCTTTGCTCTGCGAGCAGGCCTCTTTGAGCAATGTACCTGCCAGAACCAAGGATTCCTTATTAGCCAGAGCAATTACCTTCCCTTTCCGGGCAGCCTGCAAGGTACAGGCCAAGCCGGCTGCGCCCATCTGGGCAGACAGCACAAGCTCTACTTCCGGCATTCCAGCCAGTTGCACATAACCCTGCTGACCGGCATATATCTCAGGCTTATAGCCTTGAGGCAATCTCTTTTGTAAATCCGAAGCCAACTCAATGCAACGCAAGGCGAGCACAGCTGGTTTAAATTCTTTAGCCTGCCGGACCAAAAGCTCAATATTGTCCCCGGCAGCCAGACCCACTATCTGGAATCGTTCCGGGTGCTCGCGCACTACACGTAACGCGTTGACACCTATGGAGCCGGTGCTGCCTAAGATTGCCAGTTTTCTGCCTTTCTGGGGCAAGCTTTGCGCAGCCTGCAATGATGATATATAAGTCAGTATATCCCCTGTATGGCGCAGGCTCATAGCTCTAACCCCGGTTAAAAAAAAGTCCAGAAAGAATCAATCAAGACATATACCGGCAACACTAAAAGCAGGCTGTCCAACCGGTCCAAAAAGCCACCATGTCCTGGTAGCAGCCAACCAGAGTCTTTAGCTTGCAACTGCCGCTTTAAACCTGATTCAAAAAAATCACCGAACTGGGCGGCCAGATTGAGCAAAACCCCCAGCCAGAGCCAATGATACCAGAGCAAAGAACCCAGGAAAAGCCCCAGCAGCAGGACCAGGAGAACGCAGACTAAAAGTCCGACCCAGGCCCCGGTCCAGGACTTCTTGGGACTGACTGCCGGCCAAATCCTGCTCCTGCCCCAATGGGTGCCTGCATAATAGGCCCCGGTGTCTGTACCTAGAGCTGCCACAAAGACCAGCAACAACTCCTCAGTGCTCAGGCCAGGCAAAAACTGCAAAACAAGCGGCACGTACAAAAGGCCCAGACAGACAACCTGTAGTTCAATCCAGTCTATAGAATCGCGCCTAGTGTAAACCAATAGAAAAACCAGATTAACAAGCCAAAATACAACCAGCAGCACTCCTAAGAGCGTCCAGCCCAGGGCGGCATGCAAAACAATTGGCAGTGCTGCTGCCAGGCCCAAAGTCTTATAGCCCAAATTCCGGCTCCCAGGCCAAAACAGGCAGTAAAATTCCCAGAGACAAACCCAGCTAAGCAACAGGGCCGCGATCTGCAGGACCTGAACAGAGGCCCAGAAGATAAGATAGATCAAGAGACAGGCCAGGACCAGCCCGGTAAGCACACGTTTATTTTCAGTATTCATCTCTTTCCAGCCCGCCGAACCTGCGCTCTCTCCCGGCGTAAACTTCCAGGGCTGTGTCCAGCTCCTGACTATCGAAATCCGGCCAGAGGGTGCTGGTGAAATACAGTTCGGAATATGCAGCTTGATAGATGAGATAGTTACTCAGGCGATATTCACCACTGGTGCGAATGATAAGGTCTGGATCAGGCTGGTCTTTGGTGTATAACCGGCTTCTGAACAATTCATGATCCACCTGCTCCGCTGCCAGGCCCTGGGCTATAAGCTGCCTGCAGGCTTGAAGAATATCTTCCCGGCCGGAATAGTTAAGAGCCAGGTTAAGCACCATCTCTTGACAGTGGCTGGTTTGTCTGCAGACATGCCTGAGCACCTGGCGCACGCTAAAGGGCAGCCTCTGCTGATCCCCCAGGATGTTAAGCCGGATGGAGTTCTCTAAAAGAGTCTTTTGTTCCTTTTTCAAAAAACCGGTCAGCAATTCAAACAAGAAATTCACCTCTTCCCTGGGCCTACTCCAGTTTTCCAGGGAAAAGGCATATAAAGTCAAATAAGGAATGCCCCTTTCTCTGCAAGCAGTGACCACCTTGCGGGCGGATTCTGTCCCGGCCCGGTGTCCATCTGCCCTAGGCAGGCCTCTTAATTTAGCCCAACGGCCATTGCCGTCCATGATTATGGCCAAGTGCCTGAGCTGGGCCTCATTTTCGCTGCTGACCGTCAAAATTATGGCCTCATGCTGCGAACTTGCATATCTTAAAGCCTATCCACCAAGTTCAGATTCCTGTTCCTCTTACAATAAAAATTTATTTAGTAGACAGCGCCGCCGCTGGGGGAAGATCGACAGTTTGATCTATTATGAAACTTTGAGTGCCTCCCCTCCGTCATTCCGGCGAAAGCCGGAATCCAGGGCTCAAGAAGAAAGACTGGACCCCGGCCTACGCCGGGGTGACGGAGAGAGCCAAGTCTAGTTTCATACGAGGAAATGAACTCCTTCTAAAACCAGCCACTGAGATCTTAGAGTTCCATGATCTCTTTTTCCTTGGCGCTAAAGGCCTGATCTGTTCTGGCTATATAACGGTCAGTCAATTCCTGTACCTTGTCCTGGCCAGAATGCATATCGTCTTCAGAGATCTCTTTGCTGTTCTTCATTTTCTTTAAGGTCTCATTGGCCTCCCGCCTGATGTTGCGCACTGCGATCTTGGCCTCTTCTGTGTATTTTTTGGCCACCTTGACCAGATCCTTGCGCCTTTCTTCTGTCAAAGGCGGAATATTGATCCTGATCACCTTGCCGTCATTGACCGGATTCAGACCCAGATCAGATTTTTGAATGGCCTTCTCCACATTGGAAAAACTGCTCCGGTCCCAGGGCTGGATGGCAATGGTCCTGCTGTCCGGAATGGAGATGGAAGCCAGTTGGTTTAACGGAGTAGGGGTATTGTAATAATCCACCTGAACCTCCTCCACCAACGAGGTGGAAGCACGACCAGTGCGCAGCTTGCTGAAGTCCTTTTCCAGACTTTGAACAGCCTTGTTCATACGCTCTTCGCAATCCTTAAAAACTGTATCCATAGCTTATTCTCCTTGCACAACAGTACCTAGCTTCTGGCCGCAAACCACTTTTTCGATATTGCCCTGCTGCAAGAGATCAAACACGATTATGCGCAGATTGTTATCCATACACAAGGAAATAGCAGCGGAATCCATGACTTTGAGTCCCTTTTGCAGGACATCCAGATAGGTAATGCTATTGAACATCCTGGCCTCAGGATGCTGCTCAGGATTCATATCAAACACGCCTGCCACCCGGGTCGCTTTTAACAAGGCCTGGGCCTTAAGTTCCATGGCCCTCAGGGAGGCGGCTGTATCAGTGGTAAAATAAGGGTTGCCTGTACCAGCAGCGCAGATGACCACCCTTTTCTTTTCCAGATGCCTGATGGCCCTTCTGCGAATATAGGGTTCAGCAACTTCCTGCATCCTTATGGCAGTCATCAATCTGGTAGTCAATCCCTGTTTCTCCAAACTGTCCTGAAGGGCAAGACCATTCATAACCGTAGCCAGCATGCCCATGTAGTCTGCTGAGGCCCTGTCCATACCTTGAGCCGAACTGGAGACACCTCGAAAGATATTCCCGCCGCCAATGACCAAGGCCAACTCCAGGCCCATTTCCACTACCCGTGCAATATCCCGGCTGATAGTATCTATGGTCTGCAGGTCTATTCCCTGCTGTTTGCCGCCTGCCAAGGCCTCTCCACTCAATTTCAAAAGCACCCTTGAATACTGCAGATCACTCAAAACATCCTCCTTGGTTGACCCAGAAGCGCCTCAAAAAAAAAGGGCCTTGCGGCCCTTTTCAAATATCTTAAGATTTCTGCTCCCCCACTTCCATCCGGACAAATCTATGGATCTCTATTTTTTCTCCCAGCACCGCCACAATCTCATTCAGCAGATCCTTAATAGTCAGGGCATCGTCCCGGATATAGGGCTGCTCCAGCAGACAAACTTCTTTATAGTATTTCTTCAGCTTGCCCTCCACGATCTTCGGCAATACTTGATCAGGTTTGCCTTCAGCCTTGGCCTGTTTGGTGTATAGATCCTTTTCCTGCTCCACCAGCTCCTGAGGCAATTCCTCAGGACTGATGCAAATCGGGCTGGTGGCAGCGATCTGCATGGAAATATTCTTGGCTAAATCCTGAAACTTCTCATTTTTGGCCACAAAATCGGTTTCACAGTTTAATTCGACTAAGACCCCGATTTTTCCGTTCATATGCACATAAGAACCGATAAAGCCCTCTGCGGCCACGCGGCCTGCTTTCTTCTGGGCCTTGGACAAGCCCTTTTCCCTTAGCCAGACAATGGCTTTTTTCTCATCTCCATTACAATCCTGCAGGGCCTTCTTACAATCCATCATGCCAGCCCCTGTCTTCTCCCGTAACTGCTTGACCATTTGAGCCGAAATTTCCATCTATGCCTCCTCTTGAACATCATTTGCAACTTGCTCGACATCTTGAGCAATTAGGTCCTGTTGAGCATCCTGTGCCGCAGCTTCTGTGGCAGCAGTTTCCCGGACTTTTTCCTCTTCCTCGGGCAACTCGGTTTCCTGCCGGGCCTTGCCTTCTAAACAGGCATCCGCAATTCTGGAAGTAAACAACTTAATGGCCCGGATGGCATCATCGTTGCCTGGAATTATATAATCAATAAAATCAGGATCACAATTTGTATCAGTAATAGCCACAATAGGAATATTCAACCGCTTGAACTCCTTGACTGCTATCTCCTCCCGTTTGGGATCCACTATAAACCCTGCCTGGGGATAGCCTTCCATCTCCTTGATGCCCCCCAAAGCAGCGCGCAGTTTGTCCAACTCCCTTTGCATGCCCACCACTTCCTTTTTGGGAAAACGATATATGCTACCGTCCTCAAACATGGCTTCCAGTTTTTTCAAACGGTCAATACTTTTCTTAATGGTCTTGAAGTTGGTCAAAGTACCTCCCATCCAGCGCTGGGTGATGTGGAACATGCCCGCCCTGGAGGCTTCTTCCTGGATGATATCTTGGGCTTGGCGCTTGGTACCCACAAAAATAACCTTGCCCTTATTGGCCACCACTTCCTGGATAAATTCATATGCCTGATTAAAAAAAGGCATGGTCTGCTGCAGGTCAATGATATGGATGCCTTTCCTGGCCCCAAAGATAAAGGGTCGCATCTTGGGATTCCAGCGTCTGGTCTGGTGCCCGAAGTGCACTCCGGTTTCCAGCATCTCTTTCATGCTGATGTAGGCCATAATTACTCCTTAGGTTTTGCCTCCGCTTCGACCAGAGCCCGGCCCGGAAGATATAATGCAGACAGTTGCCCGGGACCAACCGAGATTCAGCTTCGAAGCGTGTGTTTTGGGTTAATGCATTTAGTACAAAAACTAATTATTTAACTCAAATTCCTTGATCTGGCAAGAGGTACTGTAGAAGGGGAAAAAAAATTTGTAATTCACCATAACTGTGCGCCATTTCACTTCTTCGTCATTCCCCGGCTTGACCGGGGAATCCAGAAAAAACTCCTGGATTCCCACCTGCGTGGGAATGACGAAGAGGGAGTCCGACGTGATATTCACCCAGTCCGGCGCGACATTCACCTTGCCCGGCATTGCCCAGCTTAACCGGAAAATCCATGTCTTTTTGACGTTAAGACAAAGATGTATTGCCGGGTATTGCTGGGTCAAGCCCTGCTTGCTTAACCCTGAACCACCTTGTTGCTCAGCATCCCCAGACTTTGGATCTGCACCTGGACCTCATCTCCGGGCTGCATTGCCCCCACCCCGGGCGGAGTGCCGGTCAAGACCACATCCCCGGGCCAGAGACTCATGATGCTGGAAATAAAGCTGATCAAATCAAAGGGACTTGTTATCATATCCGCGGTATTACCCTGTTGGCAGACCTGGGAGTTGACCGTGGTGGTCAGCTCCAAGTCCATAGGATCATGCACAGCAGTCTCTATCCAGGGGCCTAGGGGACAAAAGGTGTCAAACCCCTTGGCCCGGGCATAAAGTGTATCCTTTTTCTGCAAATCCCGAGCAGTGACATCATTGGCACAGCAATAACCGAAAATATATTCCGGCGCCTGCTCCGGGTCTATATTCCTGCCCTGCTTGCCCATAATCACGGCCAGCTCTCCCTCGTAATGCACCTCTTGGCTCATCCGGGGATGGACTATGCTCTGTCCAGTACCGATTACTGCAGAAGGAGGCTTCAGAAAGAGCAGGGGCTCATCAGGGATCTCCTTATTCATCTCCTTGGCGTGAGCGTGGTAATTCAAACCCACGCAAACCACTTTAGTAGGTATGACCAATGGCAGCACCTGCAATTCCTGCAAAGGAATGCTTTCAGGCAATGTTTCCTGGCTTTGCAACGGTCTGACTTCCTTGTCCAACAAATTGGCATAAAACGTGCTGTCTTGATAGCGTACGCGGATTACGCGCATAACATTCTCCAATAGTTAAAAATTGGCAACTATACAGTGATAACCAAAGGCACAATCACTGGATCCCGGTCCAGGGTACTGCGGAAATGGCGACGCAGAGCAGACTTTATCCTATCCCTCAACTTCTTCCAAGGGCCAGCCGGTATCTTTTTATAGACATCCAGAACAATTGTCTCAGCCTCCTGCAGAATATGTGCATATTGCTGTTCAAAAATAAATCCCTTGGACTGGATTCTGGGCCCCACCAGGATTTCCCCTGTCTCATTGTCCAGAATCAGGACCACAATAACCATACCTTCTCCAGCCAGCAGATGCCGCTCCCTCAATATGCTGCGCCCCACATCTCCTACTCCCTTGCCGTCCACCAGCACGGATCTGGCCTGAAACTCCTCCTCAAAACGCACCCCACGGGCCAACAAGGTCACGGGCTGCCCATTTTCTAAAATAATGGCCCTCTCCGGGGCTACTCCCCACTCCCTGGCCAAATTTACATGCTTGACCAGATGCCTGTACTCTCCGTGCACTGGCACGAAAAATCCGGGGCGCACCGTATCCAGCATGGTTTTAAGCTCTTGGATGTGTGCATGTCCAGAAGCATGCACAGCCTGCACCTTCTCGTACATGACCTCGGCACCCTGCCTATAAAGATTGTTGATCACCTTATTGATGGCCTTGGTATTGCCCGGAATAAACCTGGAAGACATGATCACAGTATCTCCGGCATACACCCGCAGCTGTTTGTGCGAGCCTTCGGCCAGCCTGGTCATGGCAGACATGGGTTCACCCTGGGAACCCGTGACCAGCAGCACTATCTGTTCTTGGGGCAGGGCACTCAATTGTTCCAGGGAACAGAAGTGCTTATCATCCAGGCTCAAATGGCCCAACCCACGAGCTATCTCAATGTTGTTCACCAGGCTTTTGCCGCTGACTGCCAGCTTCCGGCCAAATTGCACAGCTAACTCGTATATTTCTTGAATACGCTGTATATGGCTGGAAAAAAGGGTTATAAGTATCCTGCCGGGAGCCTGTTTGAATATTTCCTGCAAGGTATCTTTAACCTCTTTTTCAGTCAGGGCATGACCCTCGCGCTCCACATTAGTGGAATCCGAAAACAAAAGCTGCACTCCTGGCTCGGAAAATTCGGCAAAGCCCTCCAGATCGGTAAAGTGTCCACCCAGTGGATTACGGTCTATTTTGAAATCACCGCTGTGCACCACCCTGCCCACTGGAGTTTCTATGCCCAATCCAAAGCCTTGAATGATGGAATGACAAACCGCAAAGAATGTAAAGTGCATGTCTCCAAAGCTGACCCTTTGCCTGGGCTCCACCTGGCATAGCTCAGGAGTGCGGCTCATTACCTCTTTTAGCTTGTTCTCCACCAGACCCAGGGTAAAGGCCGAACCCAAGACTGGTACATCCAGCTCAGGCATAAGCCAGGGCAAAGCTCCGATATGGTCTTCGTGGCCATGGGTCAGAACAATAGCCTTTAATTTTTGTTTTTTTTCCAGCACAAAATCCAGCCTGGGGATGACCACATCTACTCCATAATGAAAATCATCCGGAAACATCAGGCCGCAATCAACCAGCACAGCACTTTGTGCGGTCTCCAGCAAAAGGCAGTTCATACCTATCTCCCCAAGCCCGCCCAGGGGATATATCGTCAGGCCTTCTTCTTTATGTACCATTTTTTAACTCCAAAAATTTTTCCTGCATCAGAGACCAGAGATCTTGTTTTAATTGTTCCCTTTGTTTCAAGCCATAATCTCGTTGGATCTGCAATGGAGGCAAGCCCCGGATACGCACCTTGCCCGGCCGGATAAAGTTTTGTCCCTTGCGGTGCACCTGATTGGTGCCGTCCAGGACCAGAGGCACCACAGGCTGGCCTGTTTTCAAGACGATGATAAAGGCCCCAATCTGAAAATCCAACAGGTTTTTTCCCTCTGTATTTCGAGTACCCTCGGGAAAAATAAGGATAGATTCCCCCTGCTGCACTTTATGCACTGCCAGCTGGATGTCCTGCATGGATTGGCGTCGATTGTCCCTGCGTAGAGGGAAATGACCACAAGCGCGCATTCCCGGACCAAAGACAGGGATTTTGAACAACGATTCTCTGGCCAGGAATCTAGGCTTGAACTTGGACAACAGGGTCAGGATCAAAGGAGTGTCCAGGTGACTTTGATGGTTGCACAAAAAGACATAATTCCGGCCAGGGTCCAACTCAGGCATCTCAGCCTCCAGTTGTATGCCGCTGGCCCAAACTACAGACTTGGCCCAGATCAATTCCAGCCAACGCACCAGGGGCTGCAATGACTGAAAGCGGCCCAAAAGCAGGGCCAACAAGGCCACAATCACTGTAATGGGCAAAAACAAACACAAAAAGAATATATTGCGCAATATAAGCTTAATCATGATCAATTTGGACAAAAATTAATTAACTAACTAAATTTTTTGTAAAGAACAAGGCTTTGGTTATGACTCAAATTTAGGCTCTAAGCAACCAATAAAATTGTCCTGACCTGGCTTCCCCGCATTTGCCCCTCCAGCTAACTGCAAGGATTTCTGGACCCCAGCGGTTTAGGTTCTCCTGGATTGTCCAGAATCGATGCCTGCAAAAGCTATATTTTTACAGGCAGCAGCCTTAAGCTTTCCATCTTGGAACTTGAGCAAACCCTGGACAGGGATAGAACAAAAAAGCCGCCTTGAGGCGGCTTTTTGTTGGCTTGCGCTCCTGCTTGGGAGTTCAACCTTGAATAACTCCTGGCTGTTCAGGTTCCTAAATGTTGCTCAAAAGCTATTCTTCCTTGCTTTTGGCCTCTTGTAGAACTTTTTCCTGCACATGTGCAGGGCACTCCTCATAATGATCAAATTCAGTGGTGAATACGCCCTGTCCGCCAGTCATAGCCCGCAGATCAGGCGCA
Organism: uncultured Desulfohalobiaceae bacterium; assembly: GCA_964562725.1. Lineage (GTDB taxonomy): Bacteria > Desulfobacterota > Desulfovibrionia > Desulfovibrionales > Desulfothermaceae > CAZBUB01. The sequence goes on from CAZLUR010000006.1 coordinate 19,858, forward strand.
TAGCGCAGGATCTCCGCCATGGGCACCAAGGCGGAAATCTCAGTCATACCCTGATTTGATTCATAGCCCAGAACCTTGCCCCTGCGGCCGGAAATATCTCCAATCACATCGCCCATATACTCATCCGGGACTGATACATTAATTTTCATGATAGGCTCCAATAAAATCACTCCAGTCTTTTCCGCAGCCTTTTTAAAAGCCATGGAACCAGCAATTTTGAAGGCCATTTCAGAGGAGTCCACACTATGATAGGAGCCGTCAAACAAGGTCACTTTGAAATCAACCAGGGGGTAACCAGCCAGAACCCCTTTCTGGGAAGCCTCTTGGATGCCCTGGTCCACCGCCGGGATATATGTCTTGGGAATAGCTCCGCCCACGATCTGATTCACAAACTCATAGCCCTGGCCCCGGGGCTTGGGTTCCACCTTAATCCAGCAGTCTCCGAACTGGCCCCGGCCTCCTGTTTGTTTTTTGTACCTGCCCTGTACTTCTGCCACGCCCTGCAATGTTTCCCGGTATGGAATTTTTGGTTCCTGCAGCTGGATTTGTACCTTGTTTCTCCTGCGTACCTTCTCCACTGCAGTCTCGATATGGAGTTGGCCCATACCAGAGAGGAGCATGTCTTTGGTCTCCTCGTTATGTTCCAGTTTAAGGCTGGTATCCTCTTCCAGCAGCTTCTGGATTGCAGCCACCAATTTATCCTCATCATCCTTACTGGCCGGACTCACAGCAAAAGATAGCAGCCTGGTGGGCAATTTGGGTTTGGCCAGCACAAAAGGTTCTTTTTCCGAGCAAATAGTATCTCCAGTTGTAGTGTACTTCAATTTGGCTACAGCCAGAATAGCGCCCGGACCTACTTCCTCCTTGCAGGGCTCCTGTTTTTTGCCCAGAACCCATTGCAATTGGCCCAGCTTTTCCCGGGCCTGCCTGCGAGGATTGTAGACCTGCATATCTGAAGCAAACACCCCGCACAGAACTCGCATCATACTCAACTGACCCCCAAAAGGCGTGGTCACAGTCTTGAACACAAAAGCCGCCGGCGAAACATCAGGGGCAGACTCCAGCTGGCTTCCGTCCTCGCCCTCCCAGGCAGAGCGCTCCAGAGGACTGGGCAAAAGGTCCTGCACAATGGCCAGAACCTGCTCTCCCCCTTTGCCTTGCAGGGCGGCGCTGGCAGTAACAGGCACCAACTCCTTATTGAGCACTCCCTGCCGAAGCCCTTTTTGTATTTCTTCTGCACTCAGGCTGCCTTCTTCCAAGTATTTCTCCATTAGCTCTTCATCGCTTTCTGCGATGTTCTCCAGCGCAACCTCATAATATTCCTCAAGTTTATCTTGCAGCTCTGCAGGGACCTCTTTTTCCTGCAGGCCACCCTCAGGCTGAAAATAATAGGCCCTGCGCTGCAGCACATCCACCAAGCCCTGAAAATTAGCCTCAGAGCCGATGGGCATATACAAAAGCACAGGTTTGGCCTTGAGTTTCTCACTTATTCCGGAATAAGCCTGATCAAAGTCTGCCCTCTCCCGGTCCAGCTTGTTGACCACCACAGCAGTAGGCAGGCCTGCGGACCTGACTTCGGACCACATCTTGCGATCCAAGGGCTTTACACCATCCACTGCATCTATTACATATAGCACTGCATCTGTAGCAGCCAACTGATAGGGAAACTCCCCCAGAAAATTAGTGTCCCCGGGGTTATCAATTAAAAAATGTCTGTTCTTTTTCCAGGAATATACTGCATAGGCAGACTGGACACTGCCCCCTTTCCTAATCTCTTCGGGTTCATAGTCCAGGACAGTATTGCCGCTGGAAATATCTCCCAAGCGGTTCACAGCTTGGGCCCTGAACAGAATCATCTCCGCCAGGGATGTTTTTCCGCTGCCGCTGCTGCCGGCCAGGGCGAAAGTGCGTTGATTGCTGAGCATGTCCTGCATTAAAGACTCCCTTAGGCTGATTTTTTGTTATGGATTGTCCAGGTTGGCCTTTTCCCAGCTGGAATTGAGGTCCTTGACAGTCATTGATACAGGGTTTCAAACTATTCAAGCAGCCCTGCAAACAAGTCCCCTTTATATAGGTAGCCCTATGCTGGATTGTCAAGACATAGTCCAAGCAAAAAACTATGGACAAGAAACATTCCCTTCAGACTCGGTCGCAATGGATGATTGATTGCATGAATAACTTAAGCTCAGGGGTGGGCAAATGCCTGTAATCATGGGTACAGCCGGACATATAGATCACGGTAAGACCACTTTGGTCAAGGCCTTAACCGGTATAGACTGTGACCGGCTCAAAGACGAAAAAAAAAGAGGTATCACCATTGAACTGGGATTCGCCTATCTGGACATGCCAGGAGGCTGGCGCCTGGGCATAGTAGATGTGCCCGGACATGAAAAATTCGTGAAAAATATGGTTGCCGGCTCAGCCGGCATAGATTTTGTTTTACTCACCGTGGCCGCGGACGAAGGCATCATGCCCCAGACCAGGGAGCACCTGGAGATCTGTTCCCTCTTGGGCATAAATCGGGGTTTAGTGGCCCTGACCAAAATGGACATGGTGGACCAGGAGTTGCTGGAACTGGCTCAAGAAGAGGTACAGGACTATTTGCAGAGCACTTTTCTATCCGGGGCACAGGTTATCCCTGTCTCAGCGCATACCGGCCAGGGCCTGCCTGAACTGAGCCAGGCCCTGGAAGAACATGCCGCTCAGACTTCTGACAAGCAGGACAGCAACCTTTTCCGGCTGCCGGTAGACCGAGTCTTCACTATGCGCGGCTACGGTACAGTGATCACTGGCACCCTGATCTCCGGTCATATTCAAACCGCAGAGCAGATCATGGTCTACCCTAAAGGCCTAAAAAGCAAAATCAGAGGCTTGCAAGTCCATACTGCAAGCGTCCAAGCCGCTTATTCCGGTCAAAGGACCGCCCTTAATCTCTCAAACCTGGAAGTAGAGGACCTGGAGCGCGGAGATTGCCTGGCCAGACCAGAGACCCTTTTCCCCACTCAGCTCTGGGATGTGCAGATCAGCTGCCTGCCCTCGGCGCACAAGGCCCTGCGACACAGGAAAGAGGTCCACTTCCATCATGGTTCCAGGGAAACCTTGGCCCGGGTCTATTTGCTGGATCGGGAGGAATTGAGACCAGGTCAGACCTCTTTAGCCCAGATACGTTTTCCTCAGCCCATGGTAGGCGTATATTTGGACAGGTTTGTGATCCGCTCCTTTTCCCCATTGCGGACCATAGCCGGCGGCAAACTTTTAAATCCTCTGGCTATCAGACTCAAACGCTTTTCCCCTAAACTTGAGCTATTGCAGAATTTGGCCCTGGAGGATCCAGAAACCACCCTGCTCTCCCAGTTGCTGTTGGCCCGGGAACAAGGCTTGACCAGCAACCAGCTGCAGGTTGTCTGTGCCCAGGCTATCAAAAATCTGCACAAGTTACTCCAAGATCTGGCTTCCAAACAAAAGGTTTTTATTTTTGACCGCGAGGAGCAACGCTTTATTCATCAGGAAGTGCTGCAGGAGCTGAGCAGCTCGCTTTTGCAATACGTACGTAAATATCACCAGCAGCACCCTTTGCAAGCCGGGCTTTCCCGGGGTATGCTCACTTCTGACTGGGGCCGCAGGCTCTGGCCCAAGCTGGTGCATTTTGTGCTGGAGCGTTGCCTGAAAAAAGGAGAACTAGAAACAGAACAGGAACTAATCCGATTGCCTGGACACCGTGTCTCCCTGAAAGGTGAACAGTCCAAACTCAAGGATATTTTGTTAAAAGCCTATGAAAAGGCCGGGCTGGAACCCCCTAATCTGAACGCCCTGTTACAAGAGCTAAATACAGACAAAAAAAATGCACTGCCTGTGCTGCGCTTGCTTACTGAAGAAGGCAGCCTGGTCAAGGTCAAGGAAGAGCTGTATTTCAGCCCTGCAGCGCTGGCCCAGGTCGAATCACTGGTCCAGGATCACTTCCGGCGCAAAAGTGAACTTACCCCTCTGGACTTCAAGGAAATCACCGGGCTCTCACGCAAATACAGCATCCCGCTCCTGGAGCATCTGGACCGGCAAAAAGTGACAATTCGGGTGGGAGATGTTCGTAAACCCAGAAAATGATAAAAAACCCGCCCTAATCAAGGGCGGGTCAGAATAATGGGGTGGGTGACGCGACTTGAACGCGCGACCACTTGGGCCACAACCAAGTGCTCTGCCGACTGAGCTACACCCACCGCGTATTCATGATCTATAATCTGCCCAGCTGCAGGTGTCAAGGCTCAAGGCGTCAGGCATTTTTCCTGAACAGCCGCTTGATGATTTTTTACTAATAATAAACTGCAAGGATCAAAAGGATATGGACAAGCTTGTTATCCAGGGCGGCCATCCACTGGCAGGCTCTATTACCATCAGCGGTTCTAAAAATGGCGCCCTGCCCATCATGCTGGCCTGCATGTTGAATCCTGAGCCTGTTTTCCTGACCTGCACTCCTGACCTGCGGGACATCCAGACCACCATCCGCCTTTTGCAGCTTTTAGGCTGCGAGGTGGAAAAAAACGAACATGGGCTGCGCATAGCAGCCGGAGACCACTTACTCCCAGAGGCTCCATATGACCTGGTGCGCACCATGCGCGCCTCTATTCTATGCCTGGGGCCCCTTCTGGCCCGTCTAGGCCGGGCCAGCGTAGCCCTGCCAGGTGGCTGTGCCATAGGTAGCAGACCCATTGACATGCACTTGAAGGGCCTGGAGCAGATGGGAGCCCAATTTGAGCTGGACTCTGGATATATAAAGGGCAAATGCCAGCGCCTGCATGGGGCGGAAATTTCTCTGGATTTTCCTACTGTGGGCGGCACTGAAAACCTGCTCATGGCCGCAGTCTTGGCCAAAGGAGAAACTGTTTTGGAAAACGCAGCCAGGGAGCCAGAAATTCAGGACCTGGCAGAATTCCTGAACAAGTGCGGGGCTAAAATTCAAGGCCAGGGCAGCAGTGTAATCCGCATCCAGGGTGTAGACAGCTTAAAGGCCGCTAGCTATAAAGTCCTGCCGGACCGCATCGAGGCCGGGACTTATCTAATAGCCGCAGGGATAACCAAAAGCAGCCTGGAATTGCTGAATTACCCCGCCTGCTACTTGGATGCGGTCAGCGCCAAGCTCCAGGAAATGGGATTGCGCATAGAGCTGGAAAAAGACAGGGCCCTGGTCAGTTATGAGACCCCGCTGCAGGGGGTGGACGTGATCACCCAGCCCTATCCAGGATTTCCCACGGACATGCAGGCCCAAATTATGGCCTTGATGTGTGTTTGCCAAGGCTCAGGCCTAATCCAGGAAACAATCTTTGAAAACCGCTTCATGCACGCCCTGGAACTGATGCGCTTAGGCGCTAAAATCAAGCTGTCCGGAGACAGCGCGTGGGTACGTGGAGGGCAACAGCTTAAAGGTGCAACAGTCATGGCCTCTGATCTGCGGGCCAGCGCTTCTCTGGTCTTGGCTGGCCTGGCCGCTAAGGGTCTGACTCAGATCAGGCGTGTCTACCATCTGGACAGAGGTTACGAGCGAATGGAGGAGAAGTTGGCCTCGGTGGGAGCCAGAATCTGGCGTGAAAAGGAAGAGTAAACTCTTAACAATAATGCCAAACCCCTGCCCTAAAGCTGATCTATCTTGGACATATAAGTATTGAAGCTGCCGTGGGGACATGGCCTGGCCTGACCTTCAAAAGCAGCCTCCATAAAAGAAGTCAGCCAGAAATGGATGTCGTACTCCTGGATAATACTGCGCAGCCCCTGCATTCTGGCCTGCCTCTCAGAGCTGTGCATGTAAAAGCCTCTGCGCACAGCCTCAGCTATCCCGTTCACATCATAAGGGTTAACTAGAATAGCATCCCGGTGCAACTGGGAAGCAGCCCCGGCGAATTCGCTCAGGATGAGCACTCCATCCTCCTGGTAGTTGCACACGCAAAATTCTTTGGCTACCAGATTCATGCCGTCTCTTAGCGGGGTGACCAGGGCTATATCTGAGGCCAGATAAAAGGAGACCAATTCTTGCCTGGACAAGCTGCGGTATAAATAATGGATAGGGATCCAGCCAGGTTCAGTGAACTGGCCGTTGATTTCACCCACCAGACGCTCAATATGTTCTTTCAGGAGCTGATATTCATGGACCTCCTCTCTGCTGGGCACAACCACCTGCACCAAAGCAATCTTGCCTCTTAGGTCAGGGAAGCGCAGCAATGCCTTGCGCAAGGCCTCCAGTCTCTGGGGGATGCCTTTGGTATAATCCAGACGGTCCACACCGAGTATAATTTGCTGATCAGGGTGCAGTAAACTGAGCTTGGCGCTGCGGCTGGAAACCTCCTTGCTGCTTGCACTGGTGGCGAACTCATCAAAATCTACGCTGATCGGAAAGCAGCCCACCTTGACCTGATACGGACCGCATTTGACCTGAAACATGCTGTCTGTCTCCTCCAGATGGATGCTGGAGCAGAGGCATTCCAGGCAGTGTATGAAATTCAGCACATCCTCCCTGGTCTGAAATCCCAGCAATTCAAAATCCAGCATAGCACGCAGGATCTCCCTCCTCCAAGGCAACTTCAAGAATATTTCTGGTCCAGGGAAGGGAATATGCAGGAAGAATCCACAATTCCTGCCTTGCTCCTGCCTGCGCATTTCCCGGGCCACGCACATCAGATGATAATCATGCACCCAGACATAATCTTCTTCTGTGGTGGACTGCAGGATATTTTGGGCAAAAATGCTGTTTACTTTCTGATATTTCTCCCAATAAGCAGGATCAAAATTGCAACTGGAGTGTAGCCCATGCAACAATGGCCAGAGCACTTCATTGGAAAACCCATAGTAAAAGCCCTGCACGTCTTCTTTTTCCAAAGGCACCGGATGCAGTCCATAGCCTTGCTCCTTGGAAAAATACCGCATGGGCTCAATAATGTCCTCTTGTTGACCAGAAGTACCAGGCCAACCCACCCAAAGCCCGCCATTTCTGGCCAATACTGGGGCCAGAGCCGTGACCAGCCCCCCGGAACCAGGCTTGACCTCCCAGGAGGTATCTATTTTCTGCAAGACAATGGGCAACCTGTTGGAGACCACCACTAAGCGTTGAAATCTATTACCCTTAATCATCAGACCTCCTTGGCCCAAGACAGGCCTCACTCCAGGACTGCAGGAACCATAAAAGCTCCTGGGGGGGCCGCAGCCAAAGCTCGGCCCGGGTAGCTCTTTGTGCAGACCTAACCAGAACAGTCAGACATTTTGCCTGCAAATATTCAAAGGCCTCCTCATCAGTATTGTCATCGCCCAGATAAGCACAGACGCAGGGCTTGGACTGTCCAGTCCAGATTTCCTGCACAGCTCGAGCCTTACTGAATTGTTCTGCTCGCAGCTCCAGACCTCCGTCAAAATAGTTCAGCCTAAGCCCCTGTTTTTTTGCTAGCTCCTGCCAGACAGGCTCCAATTTTTTCCGGATTTCCTGCTCAACACTCGGCCTTCTCCCCCGCCAGTGCACTGCAAGGCAGCCTTGTTTTTGCTCCAATCCGGAACTCAAACCCAGGTCTAAAGCCAGTTCCCGGGCCTGATGCAGGCCACGTTCCTGTCTTGGGTCTAGAGAGCTGAAAGTAAATTCTCCATTTGGGGCCAGCCTCTGACCTCCGTGGCAGCCCCAGATCTCTATGTTTTGTTGCAGGCCCAGCAAGTCAGCTACAACACGTGATTCTCTACCGCTGACCACTACTACACGGCACTCGCCGCTGGCCGCCAGCTTATCCAAGATTTCAGTCACCCCCAAATAAGGCCGGGCTAAATCCCTGTTCTCTTCAAAGCCAGCCAGAGTACCATCATAATCCAGCATGAGCAGCCTGGAAAAAGTATTTCGCAGGCTCTGCCAGAACTCATCATGCCCGGACCAATCCTCCCAGGTGTTGCAAAAACTGCTTGCTGTACTCTGCCGGGCCAAGAAATCACTCCTGTGCCTGGAATTATTCCAGCACATCAAACCTATCAAATTTCATCATAAAATTGCCCCTGCCCTGGGTAGAGGAACGCAACTCCGTGGTAAACCCAAACAGTTCGCGCAGCGGGGTCAGAGACTGGATCACCTTGCCCCCGCCCCGGTCATACATATTCTCTATGCGGCTGGACTTCATACCCAGCAAGGAAACCACATCACCTACGAACTCTTCAGGGACATAGACCTCCACCTGCATTATAGGCTCCATAAGCTTGGGCTCTGCCTTGGACAAGGCATTTTTTAAGGCTCCACCTGCAGCCATATGATATCCCACCTCTGAAGACTGGGCCTGATCCCTTTTCATGTCAATCACAGTAACCCGTATGCCCTGCAAGGGATAGCCTTTGATCACTCCACTTTGCAGACCATCCTGTATCGCCTGATAAACCGCATTCATCCACTGCCTGGGCCATGCTTGGGTCTCAAAGCCAAAAACGACCTGATTTTCCAGGTCCCTCTTGATGGGCTCCACCTGCAGCAAGACATGCCCGTAATGCATCTGTTCCCCCAACTCCCGATGGAACTCCTGCTCCGCCCTGGCTTTGGCTCCCAGGGTTTCCCTAAAAACTACTTGGGGTTTGCCTGTACGCAGTTCTACCTTGTATTCCCGGCGTAATCGTTCCAGCACCACCTCTAGATGCAGCTCTCCCATGCCAGAAAGTACAAGCTGTTCGGTGTCTTCATCGCGCTGCAAAACCAAGGTAGGATCTTCCTGCAACATCTTTTGCAAGGCATCCAGAAGCTTTTCTTCTTCTGAGCTGTTGCGGGGCTCCAGGGCCAAAGAGATCACAGGCTGATAAGCACTGATCTGTTCCAGCAAAATAGGTTCTGCCTTGCTGCACAAGGTGTCCCCTGTCCTTGCATTTTTCAATCCAGCTGCCGCCACAATCTGTCCTGCCCTAGCCTGGTCCAAACGTTCCTTATGCCCGGCGTGCAGAGTAAACAGCCTTGCCAATCTTTGCTCCTCATCCTGTGCTGCATTATAAACTGTATCCCCGGCCTTGATCAGGCCAGAATAAATGCGCAGCAGGGCCAATACTCTGCCACCTTCCAAGGCAATTTTAAACACCAGAGCGGAAAAGGGCGCAGAACTGGATACTGGAAAACTTTTTTTTCGCCCTTTATTGGGCTCAACCCCCTCTACCAAGGCCACTTCCAAGGGTGAAGGCAAAAAATCGCAAACAGCATCCAGCACAGGCTGTACCCCGATATTTTTCAAAGCAGAGCCAGCCAGAACAGGCACCCCCTGCAAGCCAACAACCTGTTTGCGCAAGGACTGCTTCAGCGTCTGCAGGTCTGGTTCCTGGCCAGAAATATAAAGCTCCAGCAGATCTTCGTCCTGCTCTGCAAGGGATTCAATAAGTTTCTCCCGCCAGTGCCCGGCCACCTCCATTTCCTGTTCTTCCAGGGGCCTGCGCAGGATTTCCGCCCCCATGGTATTACGGTCAAAGCTCAGATATTGCATCTCCAGCACATCCAGCAAGCCCTTAAAATCTGCTCCCTGTCCATCCGGAACCTGGAGAACCAAAGGCCGGGCCTTGAGCTTGTCTTGCATTTCCTGCAGCACACGTTCAAAATCCGCACCCAGCCTGTCCAGTTTATTCACAAAAGCCAGCTTGGGCACTTGGTAATGCTCTGACTGACGCCAGACGGTCTCGCTTTGCGGCTCCACTCCACCTACAGCACAAAACACACCCACTGCCCCATCCAAAACCCGCAAGGAGCGCTCCACCTCAATAGTAAAATCCACATGTCCAGGGGTATCTATGATATTGATCTGTTTGTCCTGCCAGTGGCAGGAAGTGCAGGCTGAAACAATGGTGATGCCCCGTTCCTGTTCTTCTGGCATATAATCCATGGTGGCTGTTCCGTCATGCACTTCCCCCAAACGGTGGATTCTTTTGGTATAATACAAGATACGTTCAGTCAGGGTGGTTTTGCCTGCATCAATATGGGCGATAATGCCAATATTGCGCAACTGATGCAAATATTTGTCCCGGCCTCGGCTATCCGACATATCTTCTCCAGATACAGTAGAAACTAAATCAATCAGCCCATCAGAGGCTGCTCAAGGCAAGACCAGAGCGCAGGAAAAGCGAACGCTCCAGCCCCGGCCAGATCCAGCAATACTCCTGCCCGGGACAGAGCACCAGATCTGCATGTTCCAAAGCTGAGCCCTGCATGTGCTCGGGCACCAGCAACATATTATGCCCTTGATGCAAGAATTGCTCAGGATCGGTTATATGTAATGAAATGCCTGGAGGTAGCTCAGGTTGAGCTTGCAGACTGCAGACCTTAAGCTCCAGATCAGGGTGAGCCTGATTTAAGGTTTGAAAATCCCACTCTTTTCCAGTATCTGTCCACAATCCGGCCTGGGCAGGAACATGCAATACCAGAAAACTGCTTTTCAATTCCTGGGCCTGATCCAAGACAAGACTTCCTCTGCCTTGCTTCAAGACCAATACCAGGCCAGGGCCATTTAAACCCTCCAGATCGTGAACCAGCTTTTGCTGCAGATCTTGGTCTGCAGAGCCCACCAACTCCACCCCAGCCAATTCCAAGCCGCAAATCTGCTCTGCTGGCCAGTTCTCCTGCTGCCTGCTGGAGAAGACAAAAACCTCCCCTGCTTGGGCCAATAAAGCAGGCAGAACCGCAGCCAACAAAGGTCCAGAGGCGTGAATATCAGGCCCGACCAGGATAAAAACCCAAGGCCTGGGCCTTTTCAAACTCTGGCTATAGAAACCCTGTTCCCAGTGCAAGGTTTGTAGTTCCTGACTGACATTGCTTGCACCATACCAGGCAAAAATCGAGGCTATGCCTTGTTTTAATCTGGCCTTGGCCAAGGGCTGCAAAGCTTCGTAGGCCTCAGCAAAGCAATGCTCCGGAAGCAGGCAATCTTTGATGCTTTCAGGCCAGATTATTTCCTGCATGATTATCTACTTCTCAGTCATTGCTGAAACAAAGCCGCTCCCAGGCAGGGACAAATTTAGAGGTAGAGGCTGGATCAAAAGAGGATTCTGCACACCGCCTGGGTCAGTTGGCCCTGTTTGAATAGGTCTAGAGCCAGTCAAACCATTCCTTCCAGCTGCCTTGATCCTCGGTGCGCTTTTCTTCAGCCTGCTGCAGCTGATGCTGATAATAGGCCAGTTTGCCGCGCTGCAAGGCGTAATCGCGGATATCTTGCAACTCTTCATATTCCCTGGCCACCCCTTCATAACGCTTCCAAGCAGCCTTGTAGCGCTTGGTACGCCAGTAAAAATCAGCCACAAATATCTCATGCTGGGCCAGGTAACGCTCACATTTATGCTTGTATTCTTCGGCTTGCTCTGCGTATTGCGATCCAGGATGGCTCTGTATTACACGAGCAAAGTATTGTTCAGCTTCCTGGATATGATCCTGGGGCAGATCAATGGACTTGAATAGTCTGAAGTTGCTGAGCCCTATGCGGAACAAAACATATGGGATCTTTTCGTGCCCGGGATGTAGAGACTCAAAATCCTGGTAAGCCTGCTTAGCCGCTTCATACTGTTTGCTGGCAAAATAGGCATCAGCCAGTTTCAATTCAGCCTGGGTTGTATATTGACTAAAGGGAAAGCTCTGTTTAAGCTGACTAAAGTGCTTAATGGCCCGGCTGTACTTACCATCCTGGAAAGCATCCTCACCGGCTTCCATCATTCCTTGGGCGGTTTCAGGCTTGGGGGGCCAAAAATATTGTTTGACCACTGCACAGCCGCTCAGCAAAAACAATATGCCCAGCAGCAAACACGCTGCTTTGCAGTATCTAAGCATCTCGTATCTCTTCTATATGCAGATAAGCAGAATGCCCTGCTGCTGCTCCATCGCCCACTGCAGTACTCACCTGCCTGCACCTTTTGGAACGTACATCTCCGGCAGCAAATATGCCTGGTAAATTTGTGCGCATCTCTGTGTCAGTCAAGATGAAGCCGGCTTCATCCTTTTCCAGGGCTTGAGGCAAGAAATCCACCTGGGGCAATAGGCCTACAAAAATAAAGACCCCATCCACATCCAAAGTTCGTTCCTGACCGTCCTGGACATTTTGCACTGCTAATTGCTGCACCTGTTCACTGCCCAGTATCTCCTTAGGTACAGTATTCAACACCAGTTCAATCTTGGGCTCGGAGCGGACTTTCTCCTCGTAAATCTTGTCCCCTCTGAATTCTTGCCTGCGATGAATAAGATAAACTTTGCTGGCCAGACCAGACAAATAAAGTGCATCCTCCAGGGCTGTGTTACCTCCTCCGATGCAGGCCACCACCTGATCCCGGAAAAATTGACCATCACAAAGCCCGCAATAGGATACTCCGCGTCCAGTGAATTTTTCTTCTCCAGGTAAACCCAATTTTTTGTGATCCGCTCCAGAACATACCACCACACTTTTGGCCCGGACTTGCTCTTCGCCGACCTGGATCAGGCTCTGGTCGCTTTCTTGTTCTATGGCCTTGACCTGATCAGTGAACTTATCAAAAGAAAATCCATCCAGATGCTTGGCCATCAGATCCACCAGCTCATAGCCTTTGACCCCTTGGGGGAATCCAGGATAATTGTCAATCCAATCAGTGAGCAGCATCTGCCCTCCTGGGGCCAGCTTTTCCAACCAGGCCACTGAAGCTCCTGCTCGCAGCAGATACAAGGTTGCGGTGATACCTGCAGGGCCGCCCCCAATGACTGCTGCATCATAGTTTTTCATACCTAAAGCGCCTTTTGATTGATCATATCCTTGAGATTGCTCTTAGAAACCGCTCCAGTAACCTGACCCACCACATCGCCGTTTTTGAACAGGATCAGTGTAGGTATGGCCCGAATCCCGTATTTACTGGGTGTACTGGGATTTTCGTCCACATTCATCTTGGCCACTTTCAACTGCCCCTCAAATTCCTTGCTCAACTCCTCCAGGATCGGAGCAATAGCTCTGCATGGTCCACACCATGGGGCCCAAAAATCCACCAAGACTGGGGACTTATCCTTTAAAACTTCAGCTTCAAAAGTATTGTCATTCACTTCACTTGGCATAATCTACTCCTTACTACTAAGATTGAAAGCCTTGACAACAGCTCTGCAGTTGGCAATGTCTGCAAAACTAATTGCTTGGTTGTATTACTGAAAAAAAAGCTCCCCTTTTCAGGCCAAAACACGATCTTATATATTACGAATCAGAACTGGGTCTGTCAAGAATACCTGAAACAGAATGCAAAAGGATTTGGCAAACAAATGCAAATCATTTTATCTATTTTTCTCCCTGACTATGAAATCCCAGGGAATGTCTTTACCTCTGGGCACTGCCTCCAGATCCAGCCCATGCTCGTAGCCGTTTTGGACATAAAGCTCTCCTGTATAGGCTATCATGGCCCCGTTGTCTGTGCATAAATCCTTGTCCGGCAAATACAACTCAAGGCCCTGCTCATCAGCCAGGCTTTGCATGCACCTTCTTAGGCTCGAATTGGCCGCAACTCCACCCGCTACAACCAGACCCCGGACATCCGGCATGCGCTGCAGGGCTCTATGCACTTTGATCTGCAGGACCTTGACCACACTTTGATTGAAAGCAGCACAGACATCAGCCAATTCTGGAACCTTGCAAGCCATCTGCTTTATATCCGGCTCCAAATCCATTTGTTTCTGACGCAATCCAGGATTATTGCGGACAAAATTGGCCACAGCGGTTTTTAGACCGCTGAAACTAAAATTCAAGTTGTCATTGTCTACATAGGGCGCTGGGAAAAGCCCGGGCTGAGGATGGCCCAAGACTGCCAGCTGATCAATATGCCGGCCGCCGGGATAAGTCAGATTGAGCAGTTTGGCGCTCTTATCAAAGGCCTCCCCTGCGGCATCGTCCAGGGTACGACCTAAAATCTGGTAGCTAAAAGGCGAGTCCAGTCTGTAAATCTGGGTGTGCCCTCCTGAGACCAACAGGCCCAGAAGCGGAAAATCTAGTTCTTGTTCTAAGCCTGGAGCTAAAAGATGGGCCAGTAGATGATCTACACCTATCAGAGGAATCCCCAGACTAAACGCCAGGCCCTTAGCCAGGCCCAGGCCAACCAGAATGCTGCCCAGCAATCCAGGTCCCCGGGCTACTGCCACCAACTGCAAATCCTGCAGTTCAACCCGGCCTCGCTTCAAGAGCTGCTCCAAAAGCTGAGGCATAATCCGCAGGTGCTCCCTGGAAGCCATCTCCGGCACCACCCCACCGAACACTGCATGCAATTCCTCTTGGGAGGCCAGGCACTGGGTCACTAATTTCCCTTCCCGCACCAGGGCCAGTGCAGTCTCGTCGCAGGAAGTCTCAATCCCCAAACAAAGCATGTATTATAACTAGTTGAACTACTTTACTGCCTGGGCCATGCTCTGCTCGTAAACTTCCTTCACCATGAGCACATCACGCTTGGAACCGATAAAAAGGGGGGTTCGTTGATGCAGCTCCTCTGGTTCTATATCCAGAATGCGGTTCATGCCGTCGGTGGCCATTCCCCCAGACTCTTCTGCAATGAAAGCCAGGGGGGCAGCCTCACAGAGTAAACGCAGCTTGCCCTTGGGCCTTTTGGGGTCCCGGTAGTCTATGGGATACATGAATATCCCACCGTATAGCAGGTTTCGATGAAAATCAGCGACCAAAGAGCCGATATAACGCAGACTATAGAGCCTGTTCAATTCGCTGTTGGGGTCTTTGAACTGGGAAACAGCCCTTTGGGTTGGCCCGTCCCAATAATGCCAATAGGCCTCATTCACAGAATAGATCTCGCCTTGTTCCGGCATGATGATATCTGGATGAGAAAGCAAAAACTCTCCTACACTAGGATCCAGGGTGAATCCATGTACCCCTTTACCTGTAGTGTAGACCATGACCGTAGAAGAGCCGTAAATAAAATAGCCGGCCGCCACCTGCTCCACCCCTTTTTGCAGCACTTCCTTTAACTCTACTGTTTCGCTGCTTCCGTCTTTGCGCCTGTATATGGAGAAAATCGTGCCAATGCTGACATTGGCGTCAATGTTGCTGGAACCGTCCAAGGGGTCAAAGACTAGAAAGTAATCCCCTTTTGGAAATCTTCGAGGGATCTCGATCAAGTCAGCCTGTTCCTCCGAAGCCATGGCGCAAAGCACGCCAGCCCGTTCCATGCGATGCATGATAACTTTGTTGGCATAGTCATCCAGACGTTGCACATCCTCGCCTTGAACATTGACTTCACCTGTGAAGCCCAATACATCCACCAACCCCGCCTTATTCACCTCGCGGTAGATGATCTTGGCAGACAAAATCAGCTCATTCAACAAGCGGGTGAAGGTGCCGGTGGCCATGGGGGACTGTCTTTGATGCAACAAAAGATGCTCAATGACTGTTATCTGTGACATGCATCCCTCCTTCTGCTAAGGGTCTATATAATGGAAAGCCCCTGCCTGGGAGTCTTTCCTGCACGGACCTGATACACCCCGGCTCCTGCAGGGCTTATTTGGCAATTAGGTATAATAAGGGCTCAGAGCCGACATATCTGGCTATCCAATAAAAATCCAGACCTGAGACCTCTACTTCTCCATGGCTTTGATGCTTTAAACGCTGAGTAAACCCAGTTTCCAGAAGTTCCTGGGCCCTGTCTGGATAACCCCCGGGCCATAACACCTTTTGCCTGCTTAACAATAGTATGTCCTGCGGCTGGGAAGACTGTCTGAACAAGGAGTCAATCCGAAAAAAGGCCAGAAGCAGCCCTTGCCATTCATTTTCCTGCATACAGGGTCTGATTATGGTCATCCAGGTGCTATTGCCGCTGGGAAAGACTGCAAATTCCATATTTTGATCCTGCCAATTATCGTGCAGCTTGAGTATGTTTTGCCTGTCCCAGGGCAAATCCTGGTCTTGTGCCCCCTGCTGCACCTGCCCCTGAGTGTCCATGACCTGGACTCCGCTCAGCCAGGGATGAGCTTCATACAGCCTGTCTGCCCAATTATCAGCAGGCCAGTCCTCTTGCAATTCAAGCTCCTGAAGCAAGGGGTCCAGCTTTTGATCCACCTGGGCAAACAAAATAGCTGCCCTTTCTTCGGCCTGGTCCATCCCTGTTTCATATTCCAATTCAACCTGGGAGGAATAAAACTGGCTTTCATAGAACTGCCGTATTTTACTCCAAGTTTGACAGGAAGTTAACTGAAGCACAGTTATCATAACCGCAAATATAATCAGTATAGGTGGTTTGAACAAAACAGCTCCTGCGTTTTTACTACAACTTTTCAGCGGTTTTTGCCTTGGACTCCAACCTGGCGGCCAGCTTTTCCAGTTTCAGCAGCAAGGATTTCTTCTTGGCCTGATCCTGGTTTAAGTCTTTTGTCCCTTCTTGCTGAAAAATGACTGAATCCACTTTCTGGCGCAGCTCATCAACCCTTTTTTGCAGCTCTATCTGTCTTGACCTGGATTGGGCCTGTTCCAAAAGCCAGGCATATATTTCCAGGGCCCCATGAAAATCACCTTGTTTTGCCAAGATTTCGGCCATAGTCATGGTCTTGTACTGGAGCTTAGCGCTTTGCTTCTGCTCAGCCTCCATCCGGGCTTGTTCCCCTGGATCAGCATCCTGCTCATCAACATCAAAAGCCTGCTGGCCTGCAGCTCCTTCTGACAGGCCGGCCTGGTCTTTTGCTTCCAAGTCCAGAGTCCGGGCTTTTTTATGCTCCTGTCTGGTTTCCTGCCTTTGATTATTTGTCAGCTCCGGGGGGTCGTTATCCTGCAAGGCCTGTTGCAGCAATTGCACCCAGCCAAGATGTCTGCCTTGCAGCCCCTGTCCCAGGAAGCGCAATGCCACAGCCAGATCATGATCACCCTGTTTTTCATAATACTCTGCAGCCAATTGCCAGAAATTATGATTTTGGGCCAGCATAGCCAAAGTCTGTTGCATCTGCTCTTGCAATGCATGAGTCTGCCCCTGCCCATGCAGTATATCCAAGAGTAGTAGTCTGGCCTGGAAAAATTCAGGATGTTTTTCCAATCCAGAATTCAAAACCGAGGCAGCCCTGTCCAGCTCCTGCGCTTCCAGATACAGGCGGGCCAAGGGATAAAATAGCTTTGAGCTCGGCTCTAGAGCAAGGATTTCCTCATACCACTTGATCTTGTCTTGCATATTGCCTGTTTCATCCTTTTTGATGCAGATGCATTTTTAATAGCTGATCTCCTGCTCTGGCTCCAAGTCTGAGACCACATACAATATCTCTTCCTCTTGCACAAAATGCAACTCGCTGCGCACTATTTTTTCCAAATACAAAGAATCATCCTGCAAGAATCGAATCTTTTTGCTTAGCTGCTTATTTTGCTCCTGCACCTGTTTTAGCTCTTGTTGCAAGTCCAACCTCAGCTCACGCCTATGCAAATAATCCCTAAAACCAGGCTGGCCCGGAAATAAATTATAAGCCAAAAATAGGTTCAGACCAAGCAGGACAAAGAACAAAACCTTACGCATCACAATCACACCCTATTGTCTCCACTGGTCTGCAGGCCAAGACAAACCTGATAGCCCGTAATGATCATACAGGAAGTTCAACTCCTGCAAGAACTGAGAAGTGACCTTCTCAATCAGGCAGACATCCTGTTCCTGCAGTTTATAATTGCCAACCCAGTGCAGTGCATTTCGCAGAAACACCAATTCCTTGTACATGAAAAGCTTCCAGCCTGCCTGTTCCATTCCGGCTTGCGCATCTAGAATAGATTGAATACAGGATTTAAGCCTATTGTATAATCTAAGTCTGTTATCGCCCATACCTACTAATTCCCAGATCTGATTTGGCCAGGACCTGATCTCTGGCCAGTTGCCAGGGCAAAAGAAAATGGTTGAAATTCTCCCTGGCCTGCTCCAAAAGATCCTGGGCCTGATCTCTCTCCTGCAGAGCAAGACAGGCGTTCACTCCGTGATAAAAGGCTAGTGCCGGATCAAAGCTGGAGTCTGCTTTCCCTATCAGCAGCACATTTACTTCCCTGCGCACAATACCCGGCCAGGCAGCCACTTCTTGCAGCAATAATCCGCTTTGCTCTACTTGTTGGATAAACACCATCTGATATGCATTCAAACGCAGTTTCTGCCTGGCTTCTTCCAGTTGCTGGCTGGCACTTTGATAAAAACCCCAACCATTGAGTCTGTCTTGTATAGCCTCCAGCCAGATTTGGTCCTGGACAAACAAAAATGCACTGGATGACCCGGGAGGAAAAAGGTCTGGCTCGACCTGAACACCAGAGGCCAAGGCTGATGAAGGCTCTTGTCCCGACAGACTGGATTCCTCTGCAGCCCTGGGTGACTGTGCTTGATTTTTGCCTTTACAGGCTGGGCAGGTAAACCTGAAACGCCCTCCTGGGGGCAGTTTGTGCTCTGGCAGATCAAAATCCCTGCCACAATGCTCACAATGCAAGTGCATATCTTGCTCTATTTACCCTATTGGTCCATTCTGTTTTCGTAATCCAAGTCCAGCTG
Source organism: uncultured Desulfohalobiaceae bacterium (assembly GCA_964562725.1). Classification (GTDB taxonomy): domain Bacteria; phylum Desulfobacterota; class Desulfovibrionia; order Desulfovibrionales; family Desulfothermaceae; genus CAZBUB01. Next base: position 38,305 of record CAZLUR010000006.1, read on the forward strand.
CAATTCATCAATATCCGTCACTTTCTCCCCTCTTGCGTAACGAATCTTGTCTATCATCTGACCCAGCCTGGATTTGTCCGAGGCATGCAACATGGCCACTTCCCGACTGATGCTGTTCTGCTCAAAGAGCCGGGCCAGGTGGTCATCAAAGGTAGTCATGCCGTAGCTGGAACTGCTGGCCAGGACATTATAGAAATTCTTTTCCCCGTGTTCACCCTTTAAGATCAGCTCCTTGATCCGGATATTGTTGGCCAGAATCTCAAAGGCAGGCACCCTGCCCTGCTGCAAACCGGGCATTAGCCGTTGTGAGACAACATATTTCAAGCTTTCCGCCAACCTGCCTCGAATCAGGTGTTCCTCACTTAGTTCAAACATGCCTATGGCCCGATGTACTGTCTGAGCTGCATCACTGGTATGCAGAGTGCCCAGGATCAAGTGCCCGGTTTCCGCGGCCTCCAGAGCAATGCTCATGGTCTCCCGGTCTCTGATTTCTCCCACCAGGATCACCTTGGGCGCCTGACGCAGTGCAGCCCTAAGTCCTAAAGAAAAAGAGGAAAAATCTATTCCAAGTTCCCTTTGATTGACAGTGCCCTGTTGATGCTCATGCATGAACTCAATGGGATCTTCCAGGGTAATGATATGCTTTCTGCCCTGGGCGTTAATGGCATTCAACAAGGCAGCCAGGGTAGTTGATTTGCCTGTGCCCGTCGCCCCGGTGACCAGGATCAGCCCGTACTGTTCCCGGGCCATGTCTAGAAAAATATCTGGCAACCGGAGCTCCTCCAGGGTAGGTACCCGGATAGAAAGCTTGCGCATCACCACTGCCAGGGAGCCCTTTTGCTGGAAGACATTGACCCGAAACCTGGCCCGATTCTGTACTGCATAGGATAGATCACAAGCCCCGTGCCGGACCAAATCTTTGTACAGGCGCATATTTCTATTCAACAAACATGAAACCACGCATTCCAGTTGCCAGGGTAGAAGACAGTCTGGAGTTTGTCCCGGCAAGGCCTCCTGTAGCTCCCCGTGTACCTCGGCCTGGATCGATTTACCCACAGTAAACAAAATATCCGAGGCCTGGGGCAGATTATCCAAGATCCTGGAGATGAGAAGGTCAAACTGGGAACGAAGCATGGCTTAAACCTCGGTAAAATCCTGGGGTGGTTCGCGCAGAAATTCCCTGAATTTAGATTTGTGCACCGCCTTGTTATAGGCCTGTTCTGCATCCACGGCCCCGCTTTGCAAAAGTTGCATAATGGCGTCATCTAAAGCCTGCATGCCGTATTTGCGGCCTGTCTCAATCACAGAATTAATCTGAAACACCTTGTTCTCTCGAATCAGGTTGCGTACTGCAGGCGTTGCAATGAGTATCTCCAAAGCAGCCGCCCTGCCCTTTTTATCCACCCTTTTGAACAGATTTTGGGCCACAATTGCCCGCAGTGAATCTGCCAATCCGGAGCGGATCTGACCCTGCATCTCTGATGGAAAGACTTCGATAATACGGTCTATTGTCTTGGAAGCTGAGATGGTATGCAGAGTGCCCAGGACCAGATGTCCAGTCTCTGCAGCCTGTAATGCCAGTTCAATGGTTTCCAGATCCCGCATTTCGCCCACCAGAATTATGTCTGGATCCTCCCGCAAAGCCCCCCGCAGAGCAGCCTTGAAACTCAATGTATCCCGGCCCACTTCACGCTGGTTGATCAGGCAACTGACTGGCTCATGCACAAACTCAATAGGGTCCTCAATGGTCAGGATATGATCCTTACGGTATTTATTAGCGTAATCTATAATTGCGGCCAAGGTTGTGGATTTTCCGCTGCCTGTCGGTCCAGTGACCAGGACCAGCCCTTTGGGCAGCAAGGCCATACTCTTCAAAATTGGCGGAAGTCCTAGTTTTTCAATACTCAAAATGACTTGCGGGATCTCCCGGAAGGCTGCAGATATGCCTTTGCGCTGCTGAAAAAAATTGACTCTGTACCTGGCCAGCCCGGGGACCTCGTAAGCGAAGTCCACATCCCCGCTTTCTTCAAACTCCTTGACTTTGGGCTCAGGGGTGATCTCATAGACCATCTTTTTCAGGGCTTCATGCTCCAGGATCTTATATTTGACCCTTTGCATCTCCCCATGCAGACGAATAATCGGCTGGGAGCCAGAAGACAGGTGCAAGTCTGAGGCCCCCAGCTCGTGCATCATTTTAAAAAAAGCGTCAATCTGAGCCATGCTCTTTTCCCTTGCCTGACAGGTTTGAATTTATGTGCTGGCTGAGTGCCTGAAAAAATTGTACATATAATTAACCCCTGAGAAAATGGTCAGCAAAAGCGCAATAGAGATCAAGACATAGCCCAAAGGTTTGGGATCCAGCCCCCACCAGGAATAATGCAGGATCAGGGGGCATAGGGCAGCGACCTGCACAATGGTCTTTAGTTTGCCGTATGTATCCGCAGCCATGATCTGACCCTGATCTGCAGCCAGAGCCCTGAGTCCGGTAACAGTAATCTCCCGGCCAATGATCAAAATCACGATCCAGGCCGGCAACCAGCCCAGCTCCACCAGCATAATCAAGACCGAAGCCACCAGGAGCTTGTCCGCCAGAGGATCCAGAAACTTGCCCATACTGGTCACAAGATTGTATTTGCGGGCCAGGAGACCATCCAGCAGATCTGTCAAAGAAGCCAGAAGAAAGAGCAGCATGGCCAGCAAGCAGGAAATCCTTCCTGGAAAATGCAAAAGCAGCACCAAAAAAGGAATGGTCACAATACGCAATAAAGTCAAATTGTTGGCGAGATTGAACATTTATAGCTCAATTATTTTTTTATAGCTCAATTATTTTTTCAGGCTTGAATACAGATCTAAGACCTTTTGTACGTAATTTATTGTCTCAGGGAACGGGGGAATACCCTGATAGCGCCTCACTTGGGCAGGGCCTGCGTTATATGCAGCCAGAGCCTGCTCTGGGGAAAAGCTGTGCCATAGTTCGCTTAGATAACGCACTCCTGCCTCTATATTGGCTTCCGGATCAAAGGCATACTCCAGGCCCAAATATTTCTGTGTCCCAGGCATGATCTGCATCAGCCCCTGGGCTCCAGCCTTGGATACTGCCAGCTTCTGGTAGCCTGACTCCACTTCCAGTACTGCTTGCACCAGTTCAGGCTCCAGGTCATAGATAGTGCTGTATTCACGGATCCAAAGCAGGATCTGCTGCTTATCAGCAGCAGGGCTTTGCTTTGGATAAAACAGCTCATACTCAGAACTCTGGGGAAGGTCTGTAAAATGCAGGACTCCATGTTCATCCTGATAATAGTATATGTCCCCTGCCCAGGATATGTATATCCAGCCCCCTGAGACAATCAAGCCCCAAAGTATAAGGCGTAATACAGGCATCGCTATTTCCAGCCCTGCTCGCAGACCAGTTCCACGAATTTGGCCCGGCCCAGATCCTGCTTAAACCATTTATCTCCCTGCCTGCGCACCCTGACCAGATTCTGCTCGCTTCTGCCCAGACCCACAGGCATGACCAATAGGCCTTCCAGGGCTAGTTGTTCCAGCAACAGCGCCGGCACCCTGGGCCCGCCTGCGCTGACCAAAATTCTATGGAAAGGGGCCTCAGCCGGCCAGCCTGCTGTACCGTCTGCAAGCTTTAGCTTGACCTGAAAATAACGCAAGTTGGTCAATCTTTGCAGGGCAGCCAGATATAAAGGTTTTATACGTTCCACGCCATAGACACGGGCACCCATTTCCGCCAGCACCGCAGCCTGATAACCAGACCCAACCCCAACTTCCAAAACTTTCATCTCTGGCTCCAAAAGCAATGAACTGCTCATCAATGCCACGCTGTAAGGCTGAGATATAGTCTGCCCGTAACCAATAGGCAGGGCATGGTCGGAATAAGCCTGGGCCTGGAGGGCTTCTTCCACAAACAAATGCCGCTGCACCCTGCCCATAGCCTGCAGCACAAGCTTGTCAGTAATCCCTCGATCCAGAAGCTGTTCCTGGACCATGTTCCTGCGGCTCAGCTTCAGATCCAGTCTTGTTCCAGGACTTGTAGCAAATGATTGATAAACCATGTCATTACAATGAACGCGCCGCAGGCAATCCCTTATCATTTACCCCCATTTCCTGCAGCATACTCCGCATCTCCAGGCGGGCCTTGTTCAGAAATTGCGGATAAGCGTCTTGCAAAGTGGGTGACATATACAGATCGCATGTAGTCTGCTCCGGCTCCAGACCCAGCAGCAGCACCTCAATGCACTGCCCCATGAGCTGGGCCAAAGTCAGTGTATCCCATAATTCCGGGACCTGAAGCGATTTTTTATCCCGGGCCAGCTCCTGCAAAGTAAAACGGTGCAAGGTGCCTGGACTTTGGCCAGTTCTCCAGGCAAACAAAATCAGCAGATACTCGCAGTCCTGCAGAAGGAAATCTCCGGGTTTTTTGCGCATGCTATGCACAAAAACCACTTCCCAGGGCCAACCGTCCCGGTACAGATCCCGAACTGCATAAATGCCCAGCCCTTTGTCCTGATTCAGAACATCGCCCAAGCCCAGCACCATGAGTTTACCCATACAGACCCCTTTTTTTGGCTGAGTTATTAACTTTAGATTTCAAAGTTCAACGTTCAAGGGTGATGCGCTCGCAAAAAGTATCCTTCTTTTAA
>CAZLUR010000006.1:42966-52520 GCA_964562725.1 uncultured Desulfohalobiaceae bacterium
CAAGGTTAAGGCAATAAATTCAAGCTGATAAGGCAATTACGAACTCAGAAGGTTAGAGGCTTGAATATAGTCATTAAAAATAATTTATTACTAAAGAACTTTTGATGATCAAAAACAGGGGGACTATAATTCATTGATTTTTCTGTCCTCTGTCTTCTGTCATCCCACCGGGGCCTAGGCCCCTATGGGCCGGAGGCTGTCCTTTGTGTCTGCAAAAAAGTCTTTATGCAGGCACATCCTGCCTGGCCTGTTCCTGTTCCTCATAACCTGAAAAGCCAGACTGCAGCAAGGCATCATGCACAGTAGATTCCCAATCCCAGTTTGCATATATAATAGGCTTGTGCAAAACCTGACGCAAATGCTCCAATTCCTGCCGGTAAAAGACCTCTTTGGCTGAGCCCAGATTGATCTGCACCTGTTCATGCAGTCTGGACAGTTCCCCTTCATACCATTGCAGAATATCCTGGGCTGTAGTGTTTTGCTTAATAATATGTCCGTACCTTTCTTGATGCAAAAGCTCGCACAGGTTGTTAAAGTGCTGTGTTTGCAGCCAGGAGCCCAATTCCCTTAAGGGAATATTCTCCTGCTCCAGGTAGTGGATCTCCTGTTTGGTCTGGGCATAGGTGTCAGGCACCACTGAGGCGGAAACTATGCCCGCAATACAGACCAGGCCCCTTAAAATATTGCTGTTGGATACGCCCTGGCCGCAAAAACCCACCTTTTTCCCATATTTCTGACCGGTAAAGATAGTGACCAAAACAGCCCAGACCACTGCCGGATCCTCCTCGTCATAAATATTGCTCAGCCTGGAATTGTCCCGGTCCGTTCCTAATACCAGCTGGGTCATGTCATTGGAACCTATGGAAAATCCGTCAAATTCTTGAATAAACTGCTTGGCCAGTATGGCATTGCTGGGAATTTCTGACATAAGTATAATCTTTAGCCCATCCTCGCCGCTGCGCAGGTTGTGCACATGGTCCAGATAGCGCTGCATGCTCCTGGCTTCTTCCAGGGTACGTACAAAAGGCAGCATGATGTTCAGATTTTTGCCCCCAAAGACCCCTCTGGCAAACTTAAAAGCCTCAAGCTCCCAGTCATGTAAATTGCGGGATACACCACGATAGCCAAGCATGGGGTTGTCTTCCAGATCTTCGTAAAGCAGTCCTCCCAACAAATTACGGTATTCATTCGTCTTGTAGTCTGTAGTCCGATAGACCACTTCCCTGCCGTAAAAAGCCATGGCAAAAAGGGCTAGACCCTGGGCCAGGGACTGCACATAAAGCTCCTTGCCGCTGCGAACCCCCTTGCTGTGCAATACCCCCCGGATCTTATCCTCCAGTTCGCTGACTTCTTTCATGGCCTGGCCTAGACCCACCTTTTGGGCCACGTCCCTGCGCATCTGTCTAATCCTTTCCAGGACCTGTTTTACCTCATGTTCTTCCCTGATGTTTTGCACCTGCTCCTGGATCTTTTCCTGCAGCTGCTCCCTGGTTTGTTGTTCTTCAGGCACATTGGGATTGAGTTGGGCCAGTTGGTCAGTATAACCCATGATCTGGCCTACATGTTCATACAAATCAGTGCAGCTTTTAATAATATCCAAACGCTGGGTAGCCAGCTCCAAAAAGCTGTCCAGCTGTGAATCCAGCTCCCGGATCCTTCGCTGCAGGGCTAAGACTTCCTCAGTCCCCCTGGCACTGACCTTTTCACTCAACTTTTCGATTTCAGGTCCTAAGCCGGTAACAATACCTACGTATTTTCTAAGGTTTAGATCAAAGGTCAGGATTCCAGAATCCAATTGATCCTTAATAATTTTGGTCAACTGCTGTTCCAGATCCCGGAGTTTGGCCTGGATTGCCTGCTGCAAGGTGCCATGGTCATAGGCATCCAGAGCCAAAGGATGCACCCCGATATTGCTCAACATAAACTCCGCGCGCAGCAAGCCCACTTCAAAGTCCTGAGACAGCCTGAGCCTGGACAAAAACATAGCCTGACCCACATCCGCCAGGATCAAACCCACTTTGGTCCTGGTGGCGGGCAGCTTGGATACGTCCACTTCCCCGCCTTGTTCCACTAAAGGCAACAGGCCCCGATAAACCTTGCCCCGAGAGCCGTCCACAGTGACTTCCTGCCCGTCTAAGGCCCGCAGGATTTCAACCCGGTTAATGCCAATCACCGAAGGGATGCCCAACTCTCTTGAGGTTATGGCTGCATGACTGGTATCTCCGCCAGCACTGGCCAGGACTGCAGAAGCAATCCGCATCCCCGGGACCATGTCCGGATCTGTGCGCTCTGCAGCCAGAATGTCCCCCTTGTTAATCTTGTTCAGTTCCAGGGCGGAGCGCAGAAATTTGACCTTGCCCCGGCCCGCGCCTCTGGAGGCCCCATTGCCCTCTAAGACAACTTCAGCCTGGGCCAGGAAATTTGCATCCACCTCCAGCCTGCGCAAATATATTATATAGGGATTGCTCTCAAACTCCTCATTCCACCTGGTTTCAGGTCTGGCCTGGACGAACCAGAGCCTATCCCATTCGTCAATACAAAACTCAGTATCCATGATCAAGCCTGAGTAAGCCCGGCTAATGTCTCGCACCCCCCTGGCCACCTCCTCAGCTTGAGCTAAAGACAAGGACCAGCGAAACACCTTATCCTCTGCTAAATGTTCTATCCTGGTCCCGCCGTGCTCTGGATCATGAACCACCTTCTTATCCTTGGTGCCCATCTGACGGATAACTACTTCTGAGCCGTCATCACGCTGAAAGACATAGAACTTATCCGGGGTGACCATACCGGAGACTACGGCTTCGCCCAACCCATAGCTGGCATCAATGGAAACCAGATCCTGCCGGTCAGTACCTCTGCAGCCTGTGGCGGTATCCGCGCTGAAAGCAGTGCCTGAAACCACGGGATTAATCATGCGCATGATGCATACAGAAAGAGAAGTATTCTCAATAGCCCATTCCTGCTTGGCCTTTTCTGCAATTAAATCGTCTCCGGTTATCTCTGCCTGGACCACTGCATCCCGAATGGACTCCCGGCGATAGGTCATGGAGCGCAGATTGTACGCAGAAGCGCAGTCCCAATGATAAGCCTCCACGCATTCCTGTTCCCTGGTGATATTCAGATAGGTATCCTGCAGGCCGGCAAAGGCTTTTTTTCTGCTGTCCTCGCCTGCAGCTGAGGAGCGCACGGCTACAGGGACACTGTCCAGGCCTGCCTCCTTGCAGATGGACCTGTAGGCTTCTGCTACTGCCAGACTAACCTCCTCTGGCAGATCCACACTCAAAATAGCCACCTGTACCAGCATTGAACGCTTTCGCAGCTGGTCAATGCCTTCTGGAGAGACTGCAAAGCCTTCCACCACATTATTTATGAATTTGCGCAGCCTGATCAAATTCTGTTGCCCAGACCTGGAGTGGATGCTGCGTACCTTATTTGCAGCATTGCGCACAAAATTTTTCAGAAAATCCGGATCATTATTGGCAGCAGCCCCACTCCAGTCCACCTTTTCGTATTCCTGATCCACCACAGACCTGATCAGGACAGCATTGACCTGGCATTCATCCAGAAGTTTATGAAAGGCCTGGGCTGAGATAGCCCTGAATTGTGGAGCCCGAAGATTTTCTATCCCGCTGATGATGGCTGTGTTGTAGTTTTTTCCTCCCACCAGAATTTCGGCATCTTCGCCCATATGCAATATTTCTCTGCTGTTTAGCACAAGCTTTTGAACAAGCTGCACAGGCTCCTTCGCCCCTTGGCCGCTATTTTGTTTATCCCGGGCCTGATCTTTTTTGCTTGCCGCCATATCCGGCCTCCTTGGCAATTGCTTTATTTCTAAGGGCTTGATCAAAAAATTTGCATGCAATGTATAACAAAGTCCTGACCTATAAAACTTAATTCGACCCCTTAGCAAATATCCCTGTTATAAACAAGATCTCCAGGGCCAAACCAGGCAAAACATGAGCTACACTGCAGTCAATAAACTAACTATCTCTTATCTGGTCCTGCCCGCTGCAGCTATGCCCTGGCTTGCAAATCGTGCATTTTCTCCTCCAGGTCCTCCATCCTGCGCATTATCTCTTCAGTTTCCTGTTGCAGGCCAAAGTAGGATTTTTGCAGTTCCTGCACCCTGTGACCTATATGGTAAGTGTCAGGACTGGCTAAGGCACTCTCTATCTCCTGCTGTCTTTGCAAACAGTCCTCCAATTGCGTTTCCAGGCCCAAGTATTCCTGCCTGCAGGGTTGCAGGGCCCTATACAGGGCTGTTCTTCTCCGGGCCTGCCACCTTTTTTGCCTTTTGTAATCATCCTTATCTCTGGCAAGGATGGATGCAGACCCATTTTTTGCGTAATGCCCTGCTTCCTGCTTGGCCATATAGTCATCAAATCCTATGTCCATCTGCTGCAGACCCAGTGAGGATAAAACCCAGACGCTTTTCACCACCTGGCTCAACAGATATCGATCATGACTAACCAGCAGCAGTGCCCCGGAATATTCCTGCAGAGCTCGAATCAAGGCCTGCCTGCTTTCCAAATCCAGATGATTGGTAGGTTCGTCCAGCAGCAATAAATTGGCCCGGCGCAGAAAAACCGAGGCCAGAATCAGACGATTCTTCTCTCCTCCGCTTAAGGTGTAAACTCTTCTTTGCCAATAGTCCTGTCCTAAACGAAAAAGACCCAAAGCAAAACAAAACTCCTCCTGCTTTAGTTCAGGCCAGCCCAGGCGTTGGATCTCTTGCAGTACTGTATTTTTTTCATGCAAGACATGGGCCACGTGCTGATGGAAAAAGGCGGGACGCACCAAGGAACCCAGACTTATACTGCCTGCACTGGGCAAAATCTCCCTTGAGGCCAGCCTGAGCAAAGTGCTCTTGCCTGCACCGTTTGGGCCCAGAAGGGCTACTTTTTGCCCTCTGCAAAGAACAAAATCCAATCCAGGCCATAATGCTTCTCCAGGTGTATATGAAAACTGCAAATCCCGGGCCTGGAGTACTAGTTTATTGCTCCGGGCTGGTTCAAGCCAAGAAAAATCCAAGGTAGCGCCTTCTGTAGGCTCCTGGAATTCCTGCATTTTCTGTTCCAGGCCCTGGATTTGTTTCAGCCTGCTCTGGGCCTGGGCAGCCTTGCTGGCCTTATACCTGAAACGGTCCACAAAGCTTTGTTTATGCTCAATCTCTTTTTGCAATTTTACCTGGGATTTGAACCTGGTCTCCTCCTTTTGTGCCCGCCATTTCTGATACTGCGCAAAGCCCAGCTCTTTGTATACTGGTCCCTCTGGTGCCAAGTGCAGCACTGCATTGGCCACCTTTTCCAAGAAAAACCTGTCATGGGCCACAAAGACTACAATCCCTGTAAAGCTCAGCAGAAAATCCTCCAGCCAGCGCACTGCCTCCAGGTCCAAATGATTTGTGGGCTCGTCCAAAAGCAGGACCTGGGAGCCCTGCACCAGGACCCGGGCCAATTTGGCCCGCTCCCTCCAGCCCCCGCTAAATGTTTGCAAACGCAATGCATACTGCTCCTGGGAAAAACCTAGGCCGGCCAAAATCTTTTTGGCTTTGTGCTCTGGGTTGAATCCAAAATTGAGCTCCAGGGCGCTTTGCTGCTCAGCCAAGGTCTTCCATGCCTGTTCCTGACCTGATTCCAGAGCCTGCTCCAATTTACCCCATATCTCCTCCCAGGTAGGAATGCCTTGAAGCACCCAATGCAAAAGCCCTGCTTGCAGTTCCTGATCCTGCAGTTCCTGGGAACTGAAACCCAGGACAGCTCCGGGCGGATCCAGACGCACCAGCCCTTGATCCGGATCGCTTTGTCCGGCAATTATACGCAAAAGTGTGCTCTTGCCTGTGCCGTTCTTGCCCAGGACAGCCAGTCGTCTGCTGGACTGCAGCTCCAGGCTCAGGCCGGAGAACAGTTTCCTGGAGCCATAGGTTTTAGCCAAGGAATCCAGAGACAGCCTAACCATTGCTCATCTAAGCCAATATAATTATAGATTTGATCTGATCTTTATAATCAACAACTTTGGCTGGCCAGGCTGGCCCGCACATATTCCACCAGTCCACCCTGCTGCAGTATGTTCTGCATGAAATCAGGCAAGGGTGGCACCAAAATCTGTTCATGCTTGCTTATATTCATGATCAAACCCTGTTGCAGATCGATTTCCAGGACATCATCCTGGTTGATGCCCTGCACCTCAGCACCGACCTCCAACAGAACCAAGCCCATATTAAAACCATTGCGGTAGAAAATGCGGGCAAAACTGTGTGCCACCACAACCGGTATACCAGCGCCCAGGATGGCCAGGGGTGCATGCTCCCTGGAAGAACCGCAGCCGAAATTAATACCGGCCACTAATATTTCTCCTGCAGAAACATGGCTGACCCAATCCGGGTCCAATCCGGCCATGCAGTGTTTGCCCAACTCCATGGGATCGGTGCTGACCAGATACCTGGCCGGAATGATCGCATCCGTGTCTATATGAGCGCCTACTTTGTGCGCCCGGCCTTTGTAATGCATATTATATTTTCCTTGTGGTTTTCGGGTCTAATCCGCCAGGAGCGCTGTAACTTGTTAAAAACATTGCTCCGGTTTTCCTGATCAGAATGGCCTGTTCAGGTCTCCAGGCTTTTGAACAAAATGCTCCAGCAATTTATTTATAAAACCTGGATTATTGACATCAAGCCTGCAAATGGGCTTTGATGTGCAGTGCCAGAATATACCAAGCACTGTCAATTCTAATCAGATCCATTCTGGGTGTAGAATCTCCCCTGCCACTGCACTGGCCGCAGCCACAGCCGGCCCACTCAGATAGACCTCACTCTGCAGGCTGCCCATACGGCCCTTGAAATTTCGGTTGGTAGTAGCCAGGCAGCGCTCTCCCTGGGCCAAAATGCCCATATGGCCGCCCAGACAAGGTCCACAGGTAGGCGGACCTATCACTGCCCCAGACTGCATAAAGATTTCCAGAAGTCCCTCCTGCAAGGCCTGGACATAGACACCAGGTGTAGCCGGCAGAATAATCAGGCGCAGGCCCGGGGCTGCCTTGCGTCCCTGCAAAATTTGCGCAGCCTGACGCAGGTCAGAGATTCGTCCGTTGGTGCAGGAACCAATTAGCACCTGATCCAGTTTGATCTGCTTTAGCTCCTGCACCGGATGCACGTTCTCCGGCAGATGAGGACAGGCTACCTGAGGCTGCAGACTGGATAAATCCATGCTCACGGTCTTTGCATATTCCGCTTCGGGATCGGCCCAGATTTCCTGGTCCCCATCCCTCCCGCTTTGGCGGCAATAATTCAAGACCGCCTGATCTGCCGGAAAAAGTCCAGCCTTGGCCCCAGCCTCTATAGCCATATTGGCAATAGTCATCCTGGCTTCCACCTGCAGTTCCTCCAAACCTGGCCCATTAAACTCCAAAGCCTGGTACAAGGCCCCATCCACACCGATCTGCCCGATTAGAGCCAAAATAACATCCTTGCCGCTCACATATTCCTGCAATCTGCCCTGTAGCTGGACACAAATAGAGCTTGGTACCTTGAACCAGGTCCGGCCCAGGGCCATGGCTGCAGCTATATCTGTACTGCCCATACCTGTAGCAAAGGCGCCCAAAGCACCATAAGTGCAAGTATGGCTGTCCGCGCCTACCACGATTTCACCCGGGCCCACCAGGCCCAGTTCCGGCAACAAGGCGTGCTCCACACCGGACTGGCCGCCCTCATAATAGTGGCTGATGCCCATTTTTTGGGCAAAATCGCGCACCTTTTTTACCTGCTCAGCAGAGTCAATATCCTTGTTTGGCGTAAAGTGATCGCTGACCAAAATAATTCGATCCTGATCAAAAACTTGTTCAACACCCATCCTGGACAAAGAGTCAATGGCCAAGGGGGCGGTTATGTCGTTGGCCAGGACTTTGCTCACCCTGCACTGTATTATCTGTCCAGGGCTGGCGATCTCCTCCTCGCAGCCTGTCTGCAGGAGCTTTGCGGCTAGACTCTGGCGCATATTTTTTCCTCCTCTTTCCTGGCCAACCTGTTTAAAGCGTTAATATAGGCTTTAGCACTGGCCACAATGATATCAGGATCAGAGCCTCGGCCAATAGCAGTCCTATTGCCGTCCTCCAATTTGACAGTGACCTCGCCTTGGGCGTCAGTGCCTCCAGTAATGGAATTTACTGAAAAGCGAAGCAATCTTGGACACTTGCCGGCCAATTGACAGATAGCATTGAATACAGCGTCCACTGGCCCTACCCCGAACTCAGAGAGCTGTTCAGCCACGCCCTCCACCTCCATCTTCAAAGTAGCGGTGGGAATAGCCATGTTTCCGGATAATGAGCTCAAATAAAGCAATTTATACTTGTCTGGGATTCTAAACACTTCCTCCAAGACCAGAGCTTCCAGGTCCTCAACATAAACCTGCTTCTTTTTGTCCGCAAGGCTTTTCACGGCCAGAGAAACCTGATCCAATTGTTCCATGTTCAGCCTGTAACCCAGTTCCTCCAGGCGTTTCTGCACTGCATGCTTTCCTGAATGCTTGCCCAAGACCATTTCTGATGGCGGCCGGCCAATGCTCTCCGGGGTCATAATCTCATAAGTCTGCTTATTCTTGAGCAGGCCGTGCTGATGGATGCCTGCCTCATGAGAAAAGGCATTGCCCCCGATTATTGCCTTATAAGCCGGTATGGGCTGCCCAATGATCATGGACAGCAGCCTGCAGGCCGGGTAAAGCTGCTCAATGTTGATATTGGTCTGCAGGCCGAAGAGGTCAGCTCTGACCTTAAGGGCCATCACCACCTCTTCCAGGGCTGCGTTCCCTGCCCTTTCTCCGATGCCGTTCAAAGTGACCTCTGCCTGCCGTGCTCCGGCCTGGATTGCGGCCAGAGTATTGGCTGCAGCCAATCCCAGATCATTGTGGCAGTGCACGCTGAGCACCGCCTGGTCCATATTGGGCACGTTCTCCCGCAAATAGGTGATCAGATCCGCAAATTCCCCAGGCTGGGCATAACCCACAGTATCAGGAATATTGATAGTAACGGCTCCAGATTCTATGGCTGTCTGAACTGCTCGGGCCAAAAATTCACGGCTTGATCTGGAAGCATCTTCTGCAGAAAATTCAACATTCGGGGTGTATCCTGCAGCCCTTTGCACAGCGGATTGAATATTGGCCAGGACTTGCTCTCTGTTCATGCCCAGTTTGTGCTCCATATGGATATCCGAGGTAGCCAGGAAAGTATGCAATCTGGGTTTGCTGGCCTGACGAACAGCCTCCCAGGCCCGGTCTATGTCTGGGGTTGAAGCCCGGCAAAGCCCTGCCACCTGGGCCTTTTCCACCACGCTGCAGATATCTTGCACTGCTTCAAACTCTCCTTGACTGGAGGCAGGGAACCCTGCCTCAATCACATCAACGCCCAGACTGTCCAGCTGTCTGGCCATTCGTTTTTTTTCCTGTATATTCATGGTTGCGCCCGGAGACTGCTCACCGTCGCGCAATGTGGTATCGAAAATATAGACCTTGTCCTGCATGTTGTTGAACCTCCTAAGTAAGATTTTGGCAATACAACGAAAATTT
>CAZLUR010000007.1:0-51025 GCA_964562725.1 uncultured Desulfohalobiaceae bacterium
TCTCCTCTACTTTGGGCGCCACCCTGGTGGTAATCGCCGTGGTCACGGTACTATTCATGATCTCCAGCATGACCGGCCTGGACAAAGGCATCCAGATCCTGAGCAAGGTCAATATCCTGCTGGCCACAATGCTTCTGACCTTTATGTTCCTGGCCGGACCCACCACTTATATCCTGAACGTATTTACCAACACCTTTGCTGACTATTTCACTTCCCTGTTTAATATGAGCCTGTCCACCAATCCTTTTCGGGGCTACGAATGGACCCAGTCCTGGACCCTTTTCTACTGGGCCTGGTGGATAGCCTGGTCGCCATTTGTAGGCCTGTTTGTGGCCAGCATCTCCCGGGGCAGGACCATCAAGGAGTTCATCCTGGGCGCCTTGCTGGCACCCACCCTGCTTACTTTCTTCTGGTTCAGCGTATTCGGAGGAGCAGCCTTTTTCCTGGAACTGAACCAGGAGGCAGGTCTGGCCCAGATAGTCTCTGCAGACATTGCAGTGGGCTTGTTCAAACTCTATGCATACTACCCCCTGACTTCCCTGCTCAGCCTGGTGACCATCATGCTGCTCGGGGTCTTCTTTGTCACCTCAGCGGATTCAGCTACCTTTGTGCTGTCCATGATGACTTCCGGGGGCAGGCTTTTCCCCCCAGCCTCCAAGAAGATCGTCTGGGGGTTGACAGTTTCCAGCGCAGCCGCAATCTTGCTTTACTCCGGAGGCCTGGAGGCCTTGCAAAGGATGTCCATTGCCGCGGCCCTGCCCTTCACCCTGATCATGCTTTTCTTATGCCACAGCCTGCTCAAAGGCCTGCACTATGAATTCAAATACGAACTGCCAGAGCGCAGACAAGAAGCGGCTAAAAATGTTTGATGCCTGTGCTCAGAGCGCTGCATGCCTACGGGCCAATCTTTCAAACATCTGGGCCAGTCCGGAACCAATGGCAAAGGCACCGTCAATGCCTATATTGTCAGGAGCAGTAATATCAAAAAAGATATGCAGACTGGAGTCCAGGCCTTCATCCGGCTCCCAGTAGCAGATCAGCATGGGCACTTTGGGCAGGGGATAAAGCAAGATGGCCACATCAGACTGGAACTGATCATCAACTTGCTGGGCATTAAAGATATCCAGCATGTCCTTGAATAGACCGGTATATTCATCAGCAATATGCTTTAAGGGCTTTTCGCAGCGCTGCTCAAAAAGACCAGCCCGGACCCTGCCTCCGGACAGTTCCCGAAAAGGCGTCCACTGGCCTTTAGGCTCCTGGCCTGCACCATACAGAATATAGCTCAGAACCGGCATGCCCACCCAGGGATTGATATGGATTTCAGCCATCAGCCTGCCCTGCTTGTCCACGCTGAAATCCTTGCCCATGACCTTGAGGGTGATCCTATCCTTATTCAATCGACCCCCTGTCCTTCTGGCTGCTTCCTGGAAATCAATCTCAGGTATCTTTTGTTGCAGTTGGCGCATGGCCCGGTACATATCCTGCTCCGAGCCTGTCTTTCTGGTCAACTGGTTGGAATAGCGCTCCAGGACTTCCTGGCCTATATAAGGACACTCGGAAAGCTCCTTCTGCCCCCTGAACACTGCTGCTGCAAATGCCAAACAAGTGGCTTCCCCGCACTGCTTGCAATCAGTCCTGTCCAACAGTTGATAAATTTGCATGGGATTGCTTGGTGCAGTCATATAAAACCTCAGAGATAGTTTTCAGGGTCTAAAATAAACATCAGGCTAAATACATTAACTTCAGGACAAATCATTCTTAAATGCTCAAGGCGCAAAGCCCTGAGCAGATTGTGGTTGCTGTACCCACAGCCCCTCTCAGGTCCGTACACAGGATAAGCCAGGAAGTGCACAGGTTATACTGCGCCCATATCCAAGAGTCCGGGCCCTTTGCAGTGACCAATGCTTATCAGAACTGGCACGATTTGTCAGAATCAGAGGTTAGTGCACTGCTCAGGGAGTGCCTTACAGGACATAATGCTCCGACCTAATTTATTTGCCTTTAGAAAGGAGATTTAGTATATGTAAGTAACGCCAGAAATCAGCTATAAGGATGTCGACCATGGAGAAGAGGATCACAAAGGCTAAAGCAGACAAATAGCTCTGGTCCTAGCATAAATTGCCGGAATAGCCTTGTCCCCAGGTTCAGGTCTTCAGATCATGTTTGCCCAGGCTTTAGTCTGAAGCTGTCTATTTTTTCTTGACAGCCCTGGGGTGGGACTGGTCATAGACAGCGAACAGCTCGCGCAGATTGAGATGTGTGTACCTCTGAGTTGTGGAAAGCCTGGAATGTCCCAAGATCTCCTGAATAGCCCTAAGATCAGCCCCTGCCTCCAGCATATGGGTGGCAAAGGAGTGTCTGAACATATGTGGAGCGACCCTCTGGGGCAAACCCGCTAATCTAGCCATTTTATCCAGGATTCTATTGGCCTGCCTACGCTGCAGTTTCTTGCCCCTTTGCCCCAAAAAAAGTGCCCGGCTCTTTTCCTGGGGATCGAAATACCCTCGCTGGTCCAGATAAGCCTGCAGCCTTTGCCTGGACATCGTGCTGATCGGTGCCAGCCTTTGCTTGCAGCCTTTGCCCAAGACCCGGACCCAGCCCTGGGCCAAATCCAGGTCCTGCACCTCCAGTCCCAGGGCTTCACTGATGCGCAGCCCTGATCCATACAGCAATTCAGCCAGGGCAAGATCCCGCAGGCCTGTTGGGCCGGGCTCCACACCAGCCTGCAGCACAGCCATAACCTGGTCTATATTCAGAGCCCGGGGCTGATGTTTGCCTAGTTTGGGGTTTTGCAGGCCCTGCAATGGATTCTCTTTCAAAAGGCCTTTTTTCTGCATGTGCAGAAACAATCCCCGCAGCGCAGAAAGTTTGCGGGCTATACTGCTCTTGTGCAATCCCTGCCGGTGCAGATGGGCCAAAAAACCGCGCATATGTTTCTTCTGCAACAGCCGGGCCTGGTCCAGACTCAAGCCTTGACTCTGCAGATACTGCTCCAGCTGGCCCAAGTCCCGGGTGTAAGCCTGTAATGTGGCCGGGGACGATCCCAATTGCACCTCAAGAAAGGCTAAATAGGCCTGTACGATTTCTGGCAGATCTGTTACAGTCCAAGACATATGCACTTATCAATTGTTATAATTTTTTTTAACATAGAGAATAATACATGCCTGAGAGCTGTTTGACCACTCCTTTCAGCTCCAGCATCATGAGCACCCTGCTTATTTTCTGAGTCTCCCAACCCAGTTCTGCAACCAAGGAATCAATATGGGCTTGAGGGATCTTTTCCAGGGCCCGGGCTAATTTTTGTTCTTCTGTGCTCAAACCCTTTACTTGCCCCTTGGTCTCTGGTCTGCCCGAGTCAGAACCAGCAGACCGTGCCTGCTGCAAATCAGATTGAAACTGATTGCTCAGGCCCCATTCTTTACTTAATACAGGGGCCAATTCCTGGAGCACATCCTGCCCGGTTCTGACCAGTACAGCGCCCTGTTTTAACAACTCGTTGCTGCCGGCTGTTAAAGCAAAATCAGGATAACCAGGCACGGCAAATACTTCCCTGCCTTGCTCCAGAGCCATACCAGCGGTAATCAGACTACCGCTGCGCTGGGCAGCCTCCACCACCAGGACCCCAAGGCTCAATGCACTGATGATTCGATTCCTGCGTGGAAAATTATGGGCTTCAGGCGGGGTGCCCGGGGCAAACTCGGTCAGCAGTAACCCGTTTTGCTCCAATCTGAGATAAAGCTCCCTATTCCCAGCAGGATAGGTCTGATCTAGGCCAGTGCCCAGCACCGCAATTGAGCCCCCCGGACCCTGCAATCCTCCATGATGGGCCTGGCTGTCTATACCCTGGGCAAACCCGGAGACCACAGACAAACCAGACCTGGAAAGCTCCATGGCCAGCTGATAAGCTAGCCTGGCCCCGTGTTGCGAACAGTGTCTGGATCCGACCATAGCCAGACATGGCTGCTGCAATAGATTTGGATCACCTTTGCAGTAAAGGTAGAGCGGGGCGTCTGGGATCTCTTTGAGTCGGGCAGGATACAGCTCATCAACATATAGCAGAACCCCCAAATTCAATTTACGGCTTAAGAGCCATTCCTGCCAGGCTCCCTGTCTCCAGAGCTGTGCCTGAAAATTCTGCAGCCAGTCCTGGCGCATAAAATGAAGTTTGCCCCAGCTATCCACCTCTTGTACTGCCCGGTAGGCACTGCCAAAACTCTTGACCAGCCGAACCCTGGTCAACAGGCCTAGGCCAGGGCAATGGGTCAGGGCCAGGCAAGACCAATACTCGTTTTTAAACCAGACATCCTGGTCTGAGGCATAAAACATGGCTCTCTGCTCAAACTTGATCTGCAAAACAAGGCCTGGGGATCAGAAGCTCATTCAAGATCCAGTTCCGAGAGCTTCTGCCTGGCCAATTCAGCAGCCTTGCTTTCTGGATAGCGCTCGCTCAAAGTCTGCAGGTAAAACCTGGCATTTGAAAGCTGATCCATATTGGCATAGGCATAGCCCATTTTGAGTAAAGAGTCCGGAACTTTATGATTATCCGGAAACTTGTTGCTGACCTCCTTGAAGCTCAAAATGGCTTGCGGGTATTTTTCTTGCACATAATGAGCCTCTCCCAGCCAATAATAGGCATTTGGGGCCAAAGCATGATCATGGTGTGTTTCCAGAAACTCCTGCAGCATAACCCTGGCCTGAGCAGGTTCGCCCTGGAGCAGGCTATCCAGGGCCTGCTTGTATAATTTTTCTGCTTCAGACTCCAGAACTCTATCTTGTACAGCATCTTGTTCAGTCTCCTGCCCTGTATCTTCCTGGATCTGTGTTTCCTCCAGAGCTATCTCTTGAGCATCTGCAGAAACCTGTGCTGGTTTTGTAGATTTTAGTTCCTGGTCCTGAGACTTTTCCTGGGCAGAAATCTCTTGCTGCATCTCTTGCACCTGGCTTTCCAAAGTCTGTAGCCGGTATTGCAATTCCAAATCCGCATGAGGGCGGCCGCAACCCAGCAGGACAAAGGCCACCAGCCCCAGCCAAAAGCAGAGCTTAAGCATAACATTTCCCCTTTTGCAGACAGGCTTGAATCTTTGCAACACAAATTACGTTAGCATAGGCCTTTTATCAACCCCAAGGCTTGCCTTCAGACTAAAATTGAGGCAATAAATTTCCAGCTGCAGACCAGCCAGAACAGTCCTGATATCAAAAACAGCTGCCCATACAAAACCAGTTTAAAAAGGAGCATCCATGCCCTGGGAATTAGTAAGTCTGGCCATACCCTGCGCCTTGCTGGCCTTGACAGGCCTATTGCTGGGAGCTGCATGCGGCGCCCCTGTAGTTGCCCTTTGCAGCCAAGCTCTAGCCAGGCTCAACCATAACAAGTTCTTGTACAATTTTGCCTTACAGCTCTGCAGGACTGGCCTGGTCTGTGTCCTTCTCTCCCTGCTACTGGCTAGCGCTTTGCTCTTCTACTTCTTGCAGGTGCCTCTACATTTCTGGCCTGCAGCAGTTTCCTTGCAGGCTATTTACCTGCCAGCTGCAGCCCTGGGTTGGGGCATAGCCTTACTTTTACTGACCAACTTGACCTGGAGAAAATTCAAACAAAAAAAAGGCCTGCGTTTGTTTTTAGCCCTGCTTAGCTCTCTGGGCTTCTGGCTTTTTGTCTACACCGGGCTGATTCTGAAGCTAAAAATCCTGGCCCTGCCTGATGGTCAGGAGGTTTTGCTCCTGGCATGGAATCAAATTCTCCGGCCCCGGGACCCTTATCTTTTCGGGATCCTTTTTTTTCAATTCCTTTGCCTGGCCTTGGGTGCTGCTGGTATAGGCGGGATGATTTATATCTTGCTGCGAAGGTCAAGGGAGGATTTCGGCCGGGATTATTACCGCTTTGCCCAGCCCCAGGCAGCCAAATGGTCTATGCTTTTTATACTGCAGGCCCCTGGTTGGATCTGGTATTTTTTCAGCCTGAGGTCCTGGCCAGAGCTTTTGCAGGCACAATCTGAACAGTTGCTGGCTGCAGGCGCCTTGCTGGCCCTAGTGCTCAGCCTGGCCTTTAGCCTGCAAGTGCTGCAAAGCAAACAGCCCATGCGACGTAAGCTAAGCCCAATACTCAGCGCCTTTTTGGCCTGGATGGGCTTGAGCGGTATCTGCCTAAGCTACCTCTGGGGCTTGCTCCAGCCCTTGCAAGGCCAGTAAGCAAATGTCGGATGCGTCGGCTGCTCAGCAACGGATTGCTGCTCTGCCCCTCTGGTTTTTTCAAGCAACCTAAACCCTCAGCCAGAGCAGACCTTATGCGTATTGGTAAACACCCAAGGAATAAACACTATCTCCTGGCAGGGTGCTCTTCAGGATACAGACCTAGTGCTCCCTTAACTGGACATATTGCACCATATCCATAAGCAAACTTCTGCCTGCCCCTTCCGGGAGCATGAGCGCGTCCTGTCTGGCTTGTTGCAAGTAGCTGCCCGCCTCCTGCCTGGTCTTGCTGTCCAGACCCAGTTTACGTACCTGGCCCAGGATCCAGTCTTGCTCCTGCCTGGTCAGGTCTTGATCCTTTATTTTGGCCAGCAGTTCACTACGCCAGCGCATATCCAGGCTTTCCAAAAACAGGATCAGAGGTAAAGTTAGCTTGCCCTCACGCAAGTCACCGCCCAGGGGCTTACCTGCTTCCCTGGTGCACAAGGAATAGTCCAGGGCATCGTCCACCAGCTGGAAAGCCACACCCAGATTAAAGCCAAAACTGGCTGCATATTTCTGGTGGGCCAAACTCCCCCCAGCAAGAATAGCCCCGCTCAAACAGCTATTCTGGATCAAATACCCTGTCTTGCCTTTTATTATCTCCAGGTATTCACTCCAGGACAAAGAATGTTGCTGCATGCGCTGTATCTCCAATATCTCTCCTGCTGCGGTATGATAAATGGCTTCAGCAATACAAGAGACCAGCTGCACATTGCCGTAGCCTGCGACTATCCTGCTGGCCAAGGCCAGTAGAGCATCTCCAGCCAGAATGGTCTGGGTAATCCCAAATACTTCATGTGCTGCTTGATTACCTCGTCTGAACTGGGCCCGGTCCAAAACATCATCGTGCAGTAGGGTTGCGGAGTGAATCAATTCCAGGGCAGAGGCCAGCGGATAGATGTCCTGCTTGGTATGGCCCAAGACCTCGGCCAGCAATAAACAAAGCACTGGCCTGAGCCTTTTACCGCCCCCCTGAAGTATATGACTGACCACGGGCTTGACCATAGGGTTCAGTGTCTGCAGCTGATCCTGCAGTGACTGCTCCACTCTGGGCAGCTTGTGCTGAAAATATGCATGTAGATCCTGCATGGCCTGCTCAATAAACCATAAACAACGTTTTAGGCAAGGAGTTATTTGAGAGCCCGGCCAGGCAGAACACTGCACAATATCCCAGCTAATCCCTGTAAAGCCCCCTGCATATCCCAGTCAATTTTTTGTCTGGAGCCCACCAGATTGGATATACAGCGCAGCTCTAAAAAAGGCACCCCCATTTGCAAACAGGCCCAGGCCAAGGCAAAACCTTCCATATTCTCCACCAAGGCCTGGTATCTACACTGCAATGCCCGGGCCAGATTAGGATCCCCAGTAGCCCCGAATACTGTCAGGCTGGTTTCCCGGGGCCAGTCTGCAGGCAATGCCAAACCCATTTGTCCTGCATAAAAGCCCGGATTGAGGTCCAATCTGTCCCAGACCACCCTGGAGCCTAGCTTGCCCTGCCCGTATTTCAAAGCATAAGGGTCCAGGCCATTTTTGCAGCGTAATCCAAATTCAGGACAGATCTCCTTTAGAATAACCACCGGCTGTTTAAGGCCCAGGAGTTGCAAATCAAAACTGCCTGCCAGCCCCAAATTGATTACTCCCTGGATCTTGGCGCCCTGACCCAGGAACTTGCCCAGGACAAAGGCGGCATTGACCAAAGCAATGCCTGTAACCAACAAAATCAATCCGGAATCTAAGGGAAGAAAAAAAGGCTCACCGCTTCGCAGATCGCTTAGATCCGCTTTGGGTAGTGCATGGCGCATCTCTTTTTTGGTGGCTGTGACCAGAACAATCTGTTTTGCAGACATGATCCAGGTATAGTTTTGTCTGAACTATCTTTTAAAAAACTCTGGTGAAATACCAGCTACTAGGCCTGTAATGCGCAAAAATGAGTTAGATTTTTAGCCGTACTGGGAGAACTGGCAAAATGCAAATGAATGTATGAGCCCAGGACATTTTGTTTGCTCCAGCCTGCAACCTCCTGGTTGGCTCCCTTACGGTCCTGGACCGCATACAAGTTTCTGCATTGCTCTAGGCTTTGCTCTATCCTGGAGTAGTGGAATTCATGCCCACGCAACAGGCTGCCTTGGGTTCCCAGGGCGCATTGATCCAGCAGAACCACCTCTCTGTAGCCTAAAGCCTGGAACCTGGCACACATCCGAGCCTGCAATCTAT
Source organism: uncultured Desulfohalobiaceae bacterium (assembly GCA_964562725.1). Lineage (GTDB taxonomy): Bacteria > Desulfobacterota > Desulfovibrionia > Desulfovibrionales > Desulfothermaceae > CAZBUB01. The sequence continues at coordinate 8,446 of CAZLUR010000007.1, forward strand.
AAAAACCCACCATGGGATAATTTTCCCCTTGGGTGTCTATAATAGACTGCATAAGATACATAAAGCCGCCGCATTCTGCGTAGACTACTCCGCCTCTACAGGCAAACTCCAAGATCTGGCCCCGCATGACACTGTTTGCAGCCAATAACTGGGCGTACAATTCAGGATAACCACCGCCCAGGTATAGGCCCTGCAGATCCCGGGGCAGGCACTGGTCATCCAGGGGAGAGAACAGGCACAATTCGGCCCCAGCCTGCTCCAGGAGGTGTAAATTTTCTTGATAATAAAAACAAAAAGCCCTGTCCCAGGCTACACCAATCCTGACCTGCAGGCGCTGCCTGTTCCTGCTTATACTGGGGGCAGCAAAACAAGCAGACCCATTGCTTATCTCTGTTTGAGCCGGACTCTGTTTAATGCAGGATTCTAGAAACTGCTGCAGGAGATCCTGTTCCATTCCTTGCTCCAACCAAAAGATCAAACTTTGTACATCCTGCTCTGACCATTCCTTGTCCTGGGCTGTCACCAGTCCCAAATGCCTGGATGGAATTTCAAGGCCTGGCACAAGAGGCAGAAAGGCAAGACAGGGCGGTTGCTGGTAATGATCCAGGCTCTGCCTCAATAAATCTGCATGGCTTTTGCTGCCCACCCGGTTACAGATCACTCCTGCCACGTTGAGCTCTGGATCAAAGCAGGTATAGCCTTGAACCAGAGCGGCAACCGAGCGGGCCATGGACTTGGCGTCCAGTACCAGCAGCACGGGCAGGTCCAGCCATTTGGCTATCTGTGCGCTACTGCCGCTTTCCTGTACAGCAGAAAATCCGTCAAACAGGCCCATAACTCCTTCAATGACGGATACATCCGCCTGACGAGCATGTCTTTGGAATATTTCCAGATTGCTCTGTCTGCTCAGCATCCAGCCGTCCAGATTGTGGGCCTGGCGACCGCAAATCTGATGATGATGTCCAGGATCAATAAAATCCGGGCCCACCTTGAAGGGTTGCACCAGTAAGCCGTTTTGGCGCAGAAAAGCCATCAAGGCCAAACAGACCAGGGACTTGCCGCACCCGCTATGTGTCCCGGCCAGCAAAAAACCTGACATAAATCATACCTGCCTAACATAAAGGGAAAAAGTTTTGCAAACTGGACAGACTGCACTTTCTTCGTTCACTAAGTTTTGTCCTCTAGCAAAATATTAGTCAAGCCTTGCCAGGGAAAACTCCAAAGGCCAGTTGAACAAACCAGGCCACAAAACAAAATCAGACCTGCTCTTGACAAAATGCTCCTTTACAGAACATAAATTAAGTGCTATAAATAATAACAATCCAAAATTTGATTACCAAAGGAATGCCAATGCAATTTTTGCCTATTCAAAGAGCTTTGGTCAGTGTCACAGACAAATCTGGCTTGCAGGAATTGGGATCTTGTCTGCAGGAAGCTGGTGCGCATATTGTTTCCACTGGCGGCACTATGCTCGCCTTGCAGGAACTCGGCTATCCAGTAACCTCAGTGCGCGATGTCACAGGTTTTCCTGAAATCCTGGGCGGCAGGGTCAAAACCCTGCATCCCAGCATTCATGCCGGGATCCTGGCAGATAAAGCCAATCCTGAACATATCAGGACACTGCAAGAGACAGGAATCCGACCCTTTGATCTGATCTGTGTCAATCTTTACGACTTCAGCCAGGCCTTGCAAAAGAATCTCGAACTGCATGAACTCATCGAAGAGATCGATATCGGAGGGCCTTCCTTGCTCAGGGCCGGCGCCAAGAATTTCCATTCTGTGACTGTGCTTCCGGATCCAAAATTCTATCTCAGGCTAAGGCAGGAGTTTGAGCAGAACAATTACCAGGTAAGTCTGGAATTCAGGCAGGAGATGGCAGCATATACTTTCAGCATGATTTCTGAATATGACCGCATGGTGGCTTCAGCCTTGAAGGGCTGAACCCTTCTGCAATTTTAGTAAGACCTAAATCTTCAGGCTCTAAGTGACTATGCCAAGCAAGAGCCTGATTTCAGTGATTACTTGCAGAACATAATCAATTCAAATACAGGAGGTAAGCTATAGCAGGAAAAATCTGGGGCAATATTACTGGCTTGAAGCCGAACCAAATCAAGAGATTGACCTATCTCTACCGCAGGAGATTGTCCGGCCAAGGTGCATACAGCAAGGAACAAGCCTGGGAGTTGGCTGCCCTGAGCGCTGACATAGGACGTCAAATAGGCCTGTTGATTAGCCGCCAGGGTCGTCCGGCAATGATCATTGTGGGGGATGCTGATCGTATTGTGATCCCTGAGCTGGGCAGGCATAGGCAGCATTCAGGCAGATTAAGGGGTCTGCGCCTATTACACACACATCTGGGTTCAGGGAGGTTGAGCAAAGAAGACTTGATGGACATGGTATTTTTACGTCTAGAATCCATTGCAGTCTTGAATGTGACCCAAGAAGGCCGGCCCTTAAGTTTTCAATGGGCTCATCTGCTGCCACCCAATGCCCAGCAGAAAATGTATTCTGTTTCTGAGGTCCAGTCCTGGGAAGCAAATAATGTGGATTTCACAGCCCATGCAGAAGCCCTGGAAGCTGAGTTCACCCGAGCTAATCCTGGCCGCAACGGTCTACCTGCCCAGGAAAGGGCACTTTTGATCAGCGTGGGCCAAGAACCCAAACACACTCAGGCCAATTACTTACGCGAACTTACAGCCTTGGCGAACACTGCTGGACTGCAGGTTATGGATAGCCTGATCCAGCGTGTTAAAAACATTAACCCCAAATACATACTGGGCAAAGGCAAACTGGCTGAACTGGAAGTCCTGGCCCTGCAGACAGGCGCCTCTGTGCTGGTCTTCAACTCGGAACTGACCCCGGCCCAAATGCGTAATTTGGCCTCAATTACCGAATGCAAGATACTGGACCGCACCCAGATCATCCTGGATATTTTTGCCCAGCAGGCCAGCAGCAGAGCCGGCAAACTCCAAGTGGAACTGGCCCAACTGGAATATACTTTGCCCAGGCTGGTGGGTAAAAATCGGGCTTTGAGCCGGCTCACCGGCGGCATAGGAGGAAGAGGACCCGGAGAGACCAAGCTGGAGCTGGATCGGCGCAGAATAAGAGAGCGCAAGACTAAGATCAAAAAAGAACTGCTCAGTATCCGCACTCAGCGAGAGGCCACCAGACGCAGGAGGAATCAGGCTGGTCTACCCATTGTAGCCCTGGTGGGCTACACCAATGCCGGCAAATCAACCCTGCTCAATGCCTTGACCCAAAGCAACGTACAGACTGCGGACAAACTGTTTGCCACCCTGGATCCCACCAGCAGAAAACTGAGCTTCAATTCCCATGTTGATGTGCTGTTCACTGATACCGTGGGCTTCATCCGCTATCTACCCGAGAACCTGAAGGAAGCCTTTATGGCCACCCTGGAAGAACTGTCCTATGCAGATATCCTTTTGCACGTAGCTGACGCTAACCACCCCGAAGTCAAGCAACAAGTGCTGGCTGTAGAGGGTATATTGCAGGATATGGGCCTAAGCCATATTCCCAGCATACTGGCCCTGAACAAATGGGACTTGCTGGATCACTGGAATAGGCTGACCCTGAGCAATGAATTTCCATTTGCAGTACCTATCTCTGCCCTGCACAGGGAATCCTTGGATGCGTTGCTCAAGATCGTAGCCACCAAATTGCCCGCAACCGCCGCATCTATTGTTGAAGCGGCTTACTAAAAAAATTATATGCAGCAGGAACTGGCTAGGATTCCATTATTCTCAGGACTGCCTGCAAGACAATTGCAAGACCTGGACCAGGTAACCAGCATCAGACGATTTGCAAGCGGTCAAACCATTTTCAGCGAAGGAGATACTGCCAAAGGTTTTTATATCCTGCTCAGCGGCAGGGTCAAAATCTACAAACTTTCGCTGGAGGGTAAAGAGCAGATCTTGCATTTATTCGGCCCTGGAGAACCCTTTGGAGAAGTCCCGGTATTTGCTGGAGAGCAATTCCCGGCCCATGCCCAGGCCATGCAGGATAGCTCGATGCTTTTTTTATCCAGGGACAGCCTATTGCAATTGCTCAGGCATGACCCATCCCTGGGTCTGAACATGCTGGCTGTGCTATCCCGCAGGCTGCGGGATTTCACCCGGCTCATTGAAGATCTGGCCTTAAAAGAGATCCCGCAGCGACTAAGCACTTATATTTTGCACAGACTTTCCTTGCAAGGCCAGCACCAGGGCTCCAGCCTCAAACTGGACATTTCCAAGGGCACCCTGGCCAATATTCTAGGCACATCTCAGGAGACCCTGTCCCGCACTTTCAACAAGCTGAGCAAGGAAGGTATCCTGGAAGTACAAAAGAATACTATCCTCATCAAGGACTCTGCTCTCTTAAACCAACTCTCTAACGGTGAATTCCGCCTGGGCGACTAGACACTAGCCATGCAAACCGAGCACAAAATTCTTGCCCTACAAGATTTTTTGGAGCAAAGCCAAACTCAGCTCCAGGGGAAAAAACTGGTCATGACCAACGGGTGTTTTGATCTGCTGCACCCCGGTCATGTATATCTTTTGCAGCAAGCCAAAGCCTTTGGGGATTTTCTGCTGGTAGGCCTAAACAGCGACCAGTCTGTGCAGCGGCTAAAAGGCGCGCACAGACCGATCATGCCAGCCATGGACCGGGCCCGTGTATTGTCAGGCCTGGACTGCGTGGACTTTATTGTCCTCTTTGATGAAGACACCCCATTGGCCTTGATCCAGGCTGTGCAACCCCAGGTGTTGATCAAAGGCGGCGACTGGGCAGTGCAAGACATAATTGGCCGGGAGGTGGTGCAAGCACAAGACGGGCTCGTGCTCAGCCTGCCCCTTTTTTCTAATTACTCAAGCTCCCGGCTGATCCAAAGGGTATTGCAACTAAATGGTTGTACTCCTGAGCACCCTTTGCTACATTAAGCAGCAATAAATGCCGATTAACTTTCCAGGAGGAAATCATGGCCAAAATACAAAAGATTCTTTGTGCAGTGGATTTTGCCGAATACAGCCCGCAGGTGGCTGATTATGCCCAGACCTTGGCCAAGGCTTTGCAGGCTGAGATCCAAGTTCTCTATGTGGCCCCCACACTGGCCCAATATGTTGGCTTTCAGGTTTCGCCCAACTCCATTGAAAGCTTTGTTAGTGAAATCATCACTGGAGCGGAAGAGACCATGAATAAATTCATCAAGGAGCATTTGAGTCAAACTAAAGCCTCAGGTCATGTGCTTACAGGATATGCTGCCGAGGAAATTTTAAACTTTGCCGCCAAAAACGAGATAGACCTGATTGTCATGGGCACCCATGGCAGAAAAGGCATAGACCGCATTTTGTTCGGGTCTGTTGCTGAAAGGGTGGTCAAAAGCGCAAATATCCCTGTATTGACTCTTAGACCTCAAAATAATGAGTCAGCATGAAGCCCAGGGGCCTTTGGCGGAAAAACATCTCCTGCGCTCTGGACTTGGGACATGGCTGGGCCAAAACTGTTTGCCTGGCAGGCAACAGGAAAAAAGTCTCTTTGCACCGGCTGGGCAGAATGCCCTGGAAGCCCGGGGAATTAAAACAGCCTGAACATGCTGGCAGCAGACTGCGGGAGTTATGGTCTAGCCTGCACTTACAGGAACAGACTATGGTCTCCTCCATGGCCGGGCACTCAGTAATTATCAAACAGCTGGAACTGCAGCTTAACCAAGCCAAGAACATGCAACAGGCTGTGCTTGCCCAGGCCCAAGAACACATCCCTTTTGACCTGCAGGACGTCTATCTGGACTTTGAACTCATGGGGCCAGGCCAACATGAAGGGACACAAAAGGTCATCCTGGTGGCCAGCAAGAAAAAAATGGTCCAGGATTTGCAAAAGATATTTGCTAAAGCTGGATTGGGAGCTATTATTCTAGATGCTGACGGTTTTGCCCTAAGCAACTGCTTTGAGTACAATTACCCAGAGTATAAACAAGAAGTCAGCTACCTGTTGGATATCGGCTCCGGGCATAGCATCTTCTGTGTTTATGCCCAGGCCAGACCTGTCCTGGTCCGGGATATGGACATCGGAGCCCAGCAACTGACTGAAAAACTAGCTACTGCTTTGGATCAGTCCTTATCTGCTGCAGAAAAAATGCAATTTTCTGCTCCTGGGGATCTAAGGGGTGAAGAACAGCATATCCTGAGCAAAGAAAAGGAAAGGCTTTTTTTGAGTTGGAGCACGGAGATTCAGCGTTTCATACATTTCTACCAAGGCTCGGTTCAGGATAGGATTCAGGCCAAGCGTTTATTTTTGGCTGGAGGAGGCAGCCTGATTCCAGGTCTGAAGGCCAGTCTGGCCCGCAGCCTGGATCTCCAGGTACAGCACCTCAATCCTTGGCGCGCCTTGACCTGGGACAGCAGCAGTTTTGACCAAACTTATCTGCAAAGCATTGCCCCCCAGTTCACAGTGGCAGTTGGCCTGGCCCTGCGCCGCATGGTATAAACCTCTAAAACTTAATCCTAAACCCGTGATACGCATTAACCTGCTTCCCCAGCCCCAAAGGGCTAAAATCTCACAAGCCGGCAAGCAGTTGACAATGTTTGTGGCAGTACTGGCAATTTTTGTCCTGGGAGCAGCATTTCATCAATACAGGCTCCAGCAAAAAATCCAACAACTACAAAACGTCAAGCAGGAGAGGGTTGCAACAAAAAATGAACTCCTGGACCAGGTGGGAAGGGTCAATGAGCTGCAAAAACGCCTGGAAGAAACCCGGGACAAGATTCAGATCATCCAAAGCATCAGAAGCAAACAAGCCAGGCCGATCAGATACCTGGCTGAATTGGTCAACTACTTGCCCCGGGAAAAAATCTGGTTCGAATCCTTGCATCTGGATCCGCAAGGCACGATCCTTCTTAAGGGCATCGCCTTGGATAATCAGGTGTTTGCTTCCTATGTCCAGCAATTGCGCAATTCTCCTTTTATCCAAGACATCCTGCTCAGGCAGACCAGCAGAAAAATGATTAACGACCTCGCCCTGGTAGCCTTTAATTGTCAGATCGAGTCTGCAACACAAGATCAAGGCATAGATTAATGAACAAACAGATAGTGCTGCAAAAAATTGACAACCTGAGCAGCGGCAGAAAGCTTTGCATTGTTTTAATCAGTATCCTCATGCTGGCCGCTTTATATTGGTTCTTTTTTCTGCAGAACTCATGGCAGCAGTCAACCGACCTGCGGGATTCAATAACCCGTTTGGAGCAGGATATTGCCATATACAGGAAAAAAGCCAGCCAGCTTCCAGAACTTGAAAAAACCCTGGAAGCAAACCAAAAAGAACTACTCTATGCCCAAAGCCTGCTTCCGGAAAGCATGCATGATGTGGAAAATCTGCTGGCAGAAATAGAAAAGCTGGGCAATGAACTGGGCGTGGAATTTCAACTATTTGAACCAGGCCAGGAGGAAATACAGGACTTTTATGTCACCCAGATGGTCAATCTAAGAGTCAAAGGCCAATTCCATAATCTTTTGCAATTTTTCAGCCAAATGTCTAGATTAAACAGACTTGTTACCTTGGAAAACCTCAAACTGCAGCCGGATGGCTCTCAAACAGGTCAGGATATTGTGCTCTCGGCGCCTGCCCAGATTGCGGTTTACCGGGCACTGACCCAACTGGAAACTCAAGCCCAAGAAGCAAGGGGAAAATAATACAAAACCAATACCAAAATGTTACTGTTAGGAACGCCAATGCCTGCTAAAAACCTGAGAAACAGTCTGCATCCTGTGATTAACCTTATCTGGGGCGCGCTGGTTACTGCAGGCTGCCTGCTGTTTTTTTTCAGCCCGGGCCTGGGTCAGACCAAAAACATGCTTTTGCAGGATGAAGTCCCTCAATGGATAAAACCCACTGAGTTTATCTACAACAGCCAAGGCAAGCCAGATCCGTTCAAGCCTTTTATCAGGCCTGAAAGCGAAGCCATAGCCCCTGGGGCCAGCGAACAAAATGCCCAAAGGATATTGACCCCTCTGGAAAGGGTCCAGCCCAGTCAGCTCAAATTAGTGGGCATCCTCTGGGACCAGGGTTTGCAGGAGCAAGCCTTGGCCTTGGTGGAACTGCCTGACGGCAAAGGGTATATCCTGCGTCCAGGTACCAGAATAGGCAGCCGGCAGGGCAAGGTCCTCAGCATCACCCCGGGACAGGTGGTTATCCAGGAACAGGTCAGTACAGTTACCGGCCAGAAGGAAACCCAGGACCTGGTCCTCAAACTGCGCCAAACAGCAGGTGGTAGTGATGATTGATTCCAGCAATACCGCCGGAACTATGCTTGCCTTGAGATCAAAACTGGCAGTCCTGGCCAGCCTGGCAATACTGGCTTTGCTCTGGGGCTGCGCTTCTGTTCCTGGCCATAATTCAAAACCGGCCGCAATGCAAATAGAAAACACTGGATCTGAGGCCCATGCAGCTGACTTGACTACTGAGTCAGAACCTGAGCAATTCAGTGCAGAGCCTAAACACATAACATTTGAAGCAGCAGGGCCAGATTCTTGTTTGCTGCATTTACCTGCAGCCCAGGAGATTCAGGTCCAACCTGAATATACCCATCCAGTGCTCAGCCTGGATTTTTCAGATGCCCTGCCTAGACCGCTAATAAAAGACATCCCTGCAGCCTGCCCTGTGCAGGACATCGTGTTTGTTCCTGAAAATGCTGAAAAAATACAAGGCTTGCGCCTGGAATTAACTGATAGAGTCCAGTTCCTGGTCTCCCGCTCTGAACCTGATCGCTTGCGCGTTTTTCTGATTTCCAGGCAGGCAGGCCCTTCTGCAAAAGCCTTTCCTGGAGATCAAAAACATGAGACCCTAAGCAGCACTGAAGATAAAGGACTGGACCTGCAGGACCTGGATTTTAGCCTGGATCAGGAACAGCAACTAATAATCACCTTAACTGCTTCAGGATATATTGATTATCAGCCCCAGCCAGGCAAAGATAATGAGATCCGCCTGTTATTGTCCGCACTGGATATCCCTGAGGAGCTGGACAAATTTTACAACCTGCGCCGGTTCAACTCCTGCGTAGAAACAGTCTGGCTGGAAGACACTGTGTCAGGTGCACTGCTGCGTATCAAACTGCAGGACAGGGTTCCTTTTAATATCGAGCAGACAGAAAACCAGCTTTTGATCACTTTTGTAGATTTTGCAGTGCCTGCCACAGCAGAGCTCAAACAGACCAAAACCAAACCAGGGTCAACAATTAAACAGCCTGGACAACACCCCGCTGATGCAGCCCCTGGACGCGGATTGACTGATCAGATCACTGCAGAAGACTTATCTGGTCTAAGTGGGGACTATAGCGGACAACACATCTCCATTGACCTGCAGGATGCAGAAGTGGAGCACGTATTGCGTTTAATTGCCGAAGTAGGCGGCTTGAATCTGATCCTGGACGAAGAAGTCCAGGGCAGGATTTCCCTTAAGCTGAGCAATGTGCCCTGGGATCAGGTTCTGAACGTGGTGCTGCGCCAAATGGATTTGGGCCGGGACCGCCAGGATAATATGTTACGTATCTCCAGTTTGGAAAAATTGGAAAAGGAACAAGAACTGGCTCCGCTTAGGACTTCATACATCCAGATCAACTATGCCACTGCAGAGGAGATAAAGCCCCAAATCAGTGAATTCCTTACTGCAGACCGCGGTAAGGTCAGCGTGGACAACCGGACCAACCAGATCATTGTCTCGGATACAGCCAAAAAGCTGGAACAGATCCAGGGCGTGATCCAGAAACTGGATCAGCCTGAACGCCAGGTCTTGATCGAGGCCAGACTGGTCTATGCCACTGATACTTTCCAAAGAAGCCTTGGCCTTAGATGGGGCGCTGAATACATTGAACCAGCCGGAGACTATGGTGATCCCACCAGGGACGAATATATGATCAATCTGCCCAGCCCCGGGCCAGGAGGCTTTGCCCTTGGGACTTTTGTTGAGAGGCTTACCGGCTCAGGCATGATAGTCCTTGACGCCCAGCTATCACTGGGCGAAGAAAAAGGCCAGGCCCAAACCATCTCCTCGCCCAGAGTGCTGACCCTGACTAATCAAAGGGCTGAAATCGAGCAGGGCACCAGGATCAGGACCACAAGATTGGACGAGGCCGGCAATGCCATTATTGAATATGTGAATGCCACACTTAATCTTACGGTCACTCCGCAGATCACCCCGGACAACAGAATCATCCTGGATTTAAATATCAAAGATGACAGCCCTGCACCAGAGGGCGACAACATTGAGACCAGAAGCACCAATACTAAGCTCATGGTGGATAACGGCCAAACAATAGTTTTGGGCGGAGTACAGCAGATCGCGGATCAAACCGTGCAGGGCAGGGTTCCTGGACTGGCAAGTATACCTTTGCTGGGCTATTTGTTCAAAAACCAGCGCCTGGAACAACGCGAAAATGAATTGCTCATCTTTATCCAGCCCAGGATCCTGGAAAACTGAGCATCCAGCCCGTCTCACATCAACAAGGGTTTTTGCCAGATGCACTTTTCTGCTCGAGTCAGGCCCCAAGTCACCCATTTAAAACCCTATTCTCCAGGGAGATCCATTGCAGAGATCAAAACCCTCTTCCAGCTAGAGACCATAGTCAAGATGGCCAGCAACGAAAACCCCTTAGGCGTTTCCTCTCTGGTGCAAAATACCCTGGAAAGACACGCATCCCACATTTACCGCTATCCCAGGCCAGGCTGCCCTGATCTTTGTCAGGCCCTGGCCAGCCAGCTCGAGCTTCCAATAGACTGCCTGTTTGCGGGCAATGGCTCAGATGAAATAATCGATCTCCTGTTCCGGGTCCTACCTGAACCAGGACAACACAATGTCGTCTTGTTTGACCCTTGCTTTAGCATCTATCAATCCCAGGCTTACTTGTTTGGAGTAGAAACAAGGAAAGTACCTTTAAACCAGGATCTTAGCTTCCCATGGTCCAAACTCTTAAGCCAGGTGGATGAAAATACTGCCATGGCTTTTGTCACTAATCCGGACAACCCTTCTGGGTATTCAGTATGCGCCCAAGAGATACAGGAGCTCTCTGGGAGTTTGCCTGAAAACTGCATGTTGGTGGTGGATGAAGCCTATATAGACTTTGCAGATGATATAAAAAACACTAGCGCCCTGAGTACCTGGACCTCCTTGAGCAATACTGTCATCCTGCGTACATTCTCCAAGATATACGGTTTGGCAGGACTGAGGCTGGGCTACGGGATCATGCCCCCCCAACTTGCTGATTACCTGCAGCGCATCCGGCTGCCTTTCAGCGTGAACCTCCTTGCTGAACAGGCAGGCATCGCAGCCTTGCAGGACCAGGAGTACTACTCTAGGACCAGGCAAACTATCTTGCAGGGCAGAAATTATCTACAGCACAATCTGCAAAAATTGGGATGCAGGGTCTATCCTTCTCAGGCCAACTTTTTGCTTTTCCAACCTCCCAAACCTGCTGATCTTGTCTTTGATCAGCTGTTGCGCAAGGGCTTGATCTTGCGCTCCCTGCATAGCTATAACCTGCCAGATCACTTGCGGGTCAGCGTTGGCAAACGAGAAGAAAACCGCTTGCTGATTGAGTATCTAGAGGAAATCCTGGCCTGATGTCTGACAAAAATTTGGTCGTTACTTTGGATGGGCCTGCCGGAGTGGGCAAGACCAGCCTGGCCAAGGCAGTGGCCTCTGAATTGAGTATTGCCTACCTGGATTCAGGGGCTATGTTCAGGGCTGTAGCTTATCATCTGGGTTTGAACAGCCAGCACTGGCCCGGAGATAAGCTGCAACAGGCCTTGTCTGGACTGGAGTTCAGCCTGCAGATCAAGCCTTGGGAGACTTTGCTTTTGTTGAACCAAAAGCCTGTGGGAGAGGAGATCCGCGAGGAAGCTGTGGGGCTTGCTGCCTCCACCCTGGCTACCCGGCCTGCAGTCAGGGAACACCTGAAAAGGGAGCAGCAAAAGTTGGGCGAACAAGTCCCCTTGGTTGCCGAAGGCAGAGATATGGGCAGCGTGATATTTCCTGCAGCTCCTTTCAAGTTTTTCCTGCAGGCCAGACCAGAAGAAAGGGCCAGGAGGCGCTGGCTGCAGCTGCTGGCCCAGGGCAAACATGCAGACCTGCAGAAGATTACATTGGATATGGACCTCAGGGACAAACAGGACCAGGAAAGGTCTCTGGCTCCATTAATTCCGGCTTCTGGGGCCATTATCCTGGATACCACCTGTCTGGACCAAAAGCAGGCCCTGCAATCAATTCTAAAACATATTCATGCAGCAGGCATTGGCCTAGCCCAGGATCAGCTCTGAATATCCCTGCTCAACAATTGCCAGAATTTGTGCGCTGCCGGAAAATAATCCCTTTGCTTGTGCCTAACCGCAAAAAAAGATCGTTGCGGTCAAAGAGCAGAGTCTCTAACTCTAATTCCAGGCTGTGCACATGGGCGCTAATGGTAGGTTGAGACAGGAAGAGTTCCTGAGCTGCGCGGGAAAAGCTGGCGAACTCGTAAACCCTGCAAAAACTCTGTAATTTGTTTAGATCCATTTTTAAAATGCCTGCTATTAAATTTACCAATAAGCAACTGCAAAAAAAACAGGCTTTGCAGCCTGCTTTTTGATCGCCTTGGGAGTTTTTACAGCTCCTTTTTATGTAAATAAAATACTTGAGGCCATGAACTCTGATAAAAGCGTTAGCAACCTAAGCTCTTAGTTCTGGGCCTCCAGCTGATCTCATTGGTCCTGCTGCCCGGCATTCTGTTCCTTAGGCAAAAACTGGACCAGGGCTAGGGGAGCTCCATCCCCTCTTCTGGGCTTAGCGGTTTTGACGATCCTGGTGTAGCCACCCGGCCTTGATGCAAATCTGGGGGCGATCTCATCAAACAGCTTCTGCACCAGCTTTCTGCTTTCCAGAATCTTGTATGCCTTTCTCCTTGCGTGCAGAGTATTTTCCAGGGCACAACTGACCAATCTGTCGGATACTCTGCGCAGTTCCTTGGCCTTGGGCTCAGTGGTCTGGATCTGCTCATGAACAACTAAGGCCCGGGCCAAATTCTTGAACATGGCTTTGCGATGTTCCCAAGTACGCCCCAGTTTTCTGCCGCTTTTCCTATGTCTCATTGTTATCGTCTCTTTTTACCCATTTTTCGTATTGTTCTTCAAAGTTTTTGAGCTTGATTCCCAGATCCAAACCCATATCGTTTAGAACTTTAAGGATGTCATCCAAAGATTTTCTCCCGAAATTTTTGGCCTTCAGCAATTCATTTTCGGATTTCTGCACCAACTCGCCTACTGTATGGATATTGGCCTTTTTTAAACAATTGCTGGCTCGCACTGGAAGTTCCAGATCCTCAATGCTCTTGAACATGACCGGATCAATCTCGTCTGAATTGGATTCATGTTCGCTTTTCATTGTATTTTCTTCGTCAAAGTTCACAAATATGCTCAATTGATCCTTAAGGATCATGGCACTATAGGCTATGCTGTCTTCAGGGCTTACAGAACCGTCAGTCCAGATCTCCATAATCAATTTGTCATAATTGGTCATCTGCCCCACTCTGGCCTGTTCCACCTTGTAGGCTACTTTGCGGATGGGAGAAAAACTTGCATCCAGCACAATAAGACCAATTTGATCGCTGAAATCCTTTTGCTGTTCAGCAGCTACATAAGCTTTGCCCATGCGCACCTCAAGTTCCATGCGCAATTCCCGGTCCTCGGAAAGTGTGGCAATCTTTTGCTCTGGATTCAAAATGCGCACATGCTGATTCTCCCGTATATGTTCGGCCCTGACTTCTCCTGCCTGTCCTGCATACAATTCCAGCCGCTGCGGCTCGTCTGTATTCATGGTCAGCCGCACCTGCTTCAGATTCAGGACAATATCAGTTATGTCTTCCTTCACTCCGGGCAGGGAGGTGAATTCGTGCTGCACCCCATCAATTTGCACAGCCACTATAGCTGCGCCCTGCAGGGATGAAAGCAAAACCCGGCGCATCGCATTGCCTAGTGTAGTGCCAAACCCTCTTTCCAGGGGTTCACAGGAAAATTTGCCGTATGTATTGCCTGACTTCTCATCCTTAACCAATTGCTTGGGCTTGACCAATTCAGTCCAGTTTCTGCAATTGATAACCTTGTCCTTGTCCTTGACGAGCATATGCTTTACCTGTTTTAATTTGCAGACTTCCGATGATATTCTGTAAACTTATTTGCTACTTATTTGGAATAGAGTTCCACGATCAAATGTTCATTAATGGGGAAGGTGATTTCTTCCCTCTCTGGAAGCGCCTGCACAGTTCCTTTATAATTCTCGCTGTCTACTTCCAGCCATTGCGGGCTGCCCCTGCGGGCCAAAACTTCCTGGGCTTCCTGGATGATGCCCACTTTTTTACTCTTCTCCCGCACCTGCAGCACATCCCCCTGTCTGAGCCGTATAGAGGGGATATCTGCTTTGTTCCCGTTTATTAAAAAATGTCCATGCCGGACCAATTGCCTGGCCTGGTCCCTGGAGTTAGCAAATCCCATACGATAGACCACATTATCCAGTCTTAGTTCCAATATGCGCAACAGATTGACTCCTGTTACACCCTTTCTGGCCTCTGCCTTCTTGAAATTATTGTGGAACTGATGCTCCATGAGGCCGTACATGCGTCTGACTTTCTGTTTTTCCCGCAGTTGCATCCCATAATCAGTGGATTTTTTCCGTCTACGACCATGTTGGCCAGGGGGATAAGGTCTTCTCTCGAACGGACATTTATCAGTATAACAACGATCGCCTTTCAGGAATATTTTGGTTCCTTCCCTGCGGCACAACTTGCATTTTGCTTCAGTATATCTTGCCAACTCTCAACCTCCTGCTCCAAATTCTGTTTATACCCGCCGCCTTTTTGGGGGGCGGCAGCCGTTATGGGGTATGGGTGTGATGTCCCGGATAAATGTGACCTTCAATCCCTCATTATTTATCGCCCGCATGGCAGATTCCCGGCCTGAACCCGGGCCCTTGACCAGTACGCCCACAGTCCTCATTCCATGTTCTTGAGCCTTTCTGGCTGCATTTTGTGCCGCTATCTGGGCCGCATAGGGCGTACTTTTTTTGGAGCCCTTGAATCCAGACATGCCTGCTGTGGCCCAACTGACCACATTGCCTTTTTCATCAGTAAAAGTGATGGTTGTATTATTAAAAGTTGCTTTAACATGCACCATCCCAGTGGGAATATTCTTTTTTTCCTTCTTTTTCCCAATACGTCTCTTTGCTTTGGCCATCTGCATTACCTCGAGGGTTGACTATCCTTATTGTATCTATTTCTTTTTCTTGCCGATCAAGGTCCGCTTGGGTCCCTTCCTGGTCCGGGAGTTCGTACTGGTTCTTTGTCCACGAACCGGCAGATGCTTCTTGTGTCTTAGCCCTCTATAGCACCCAATTTCCATCAAACGTTTTATGTTGGCGTTGATCTCACGGCGCAGATCGCCTTCCAGCTTGTAATTCTGCTCGATCTCCTTGCGGATCAGATTGACTTCATCTGTACTCAGATCATCCGTCTTCTTGGTCCAATCCACACCTGCCGAATCCAGAATCTTCAAGGCGCTGCTCTGGCCTATACCGAATATGTAGGTCAGGCCTATATCCAACCGTTTATTTTTGGGCAGATCGACGCTTGCTATCCTAGCCACTTGGAATTCCTCCCGGTTTAGCCTTGTCTCTGTTTATGCCTCGGATTCTCGCAAATCACACGCAATGATCCCTTGCGCTTTATTATTTTGCACCTGGGGCAAATCTTTTTTACCGAAGGCCTTACTTTCATAACCTTGCACTCCTTTACGCATTTCCCCTAGCTAAAATCTTCCCTTGAGTTTGCTCTTTTGCATCAGCCCTTCGTATTGATGGCTGATCAAATACGACTGCACCCTGGACATGGTGTCTATGGCCACCCCGACCACAATCAGTAAGGCAGTTCCCCCGAAATAAAAAGGGATATTCAACTGGGTGATTAAAATCATGGGCAACACACAAATGGCTGAAACATACAGCGAACCCCAAAAAGTAATCCTGGTCAAGACCTTGTCGATATACATATAGGTCTGCTTACCAGGTCTGATCCCGGGGATGAACCCGCCCTGCTTTTTCAGGTTTTCCGCGATATCCTTGGGATCGAATATAATTGCGGTATAGAAAAAGCAAAAGAATATAATCAAACCCACAAAGATAAGATTGTATAACAGTGAATCTGGGCTGAACAAGGCTGAGGCCTTTTCCAGCCACTGTACCTGGGAAAAGTTGGCTATTGTGCCCGGAAACATCAATATTGAGGAAGCAAAGATGGCCGGAATGACCCCTGCGGTGTTGACCCTGAGAGGCAAATGGGTGCTCTGCCCCCCATAGAGTTTTCTGCCCATCATCCTTTTGGCATAGTGTATGGGTATACGCCTTTGGGAGGTCTCCATAAAGCAAGTAAACAAAAGTGCTCCAGCCACTACCGCAATGACCAGAACCAGCAGAATAATATTCAGTTCGCCTGCTCTAAGCAAACTGTAAGTCTGGCCAAGGGCCCCTGGGATGCTGGCCACTATGCCGGCAAATATAATCAAGGAAATTCCATTGGCAATCCCTCTAGCTGTGATTTGCTCCCCCAGCCACATTATAAACACTGTGCCAGTGGTCAAAGTAATCACAGTGGTGAATAAAAATATAGGGCCTGGATTGAAGACCACCGGCACCCCTGAAGGACTGGTCATGTTCTGCAGACCAATGGCTATTCCGGTGCCCTGGACCAGTGTAATCAGCACAGTCCCATATCTGGTATATTGGGTGATCTTTTTCCGGCCTGCCTCGCCTTCTTCTTTCTTCAGTCTTTTCAGCTCCGGACTGACCACAGTCAATAGCTGCAATATAATGGATGCAGAAATATAGGGCATTATGCCTAGGGCACAGACAGAAAACCTACTCAATCCTCCACCGGAGAACATGTCAAAAAGCCCGAATAATGTGTCTTGGGCGCCTGCAAAAAAATCAGATATAGCCTGGGCATTTATTCCGGGCACTGGCACATGTATCCCCAACCTATACACAATAAGCAAGGCCAGGGTGAACAGGATCTTGTTTCTCAGCTCCTTGTTACCTGCCAGACTTTGCATTCCCCCTACCACTTATTAACCCTCCAGTGCCTTGGCCTGACCCCCGGCCTGTTCTATCTTGGCCCGGGCTGATTTACTGAATTTGTGTGCCTGGACCTTTATGCTGCGCTGCACCTCGCCCCGGCCCAGGATCTTGATAGGCAGTCTGCTGTTGCAAAACTGATACAAATCTTCAACACTGATTTCTTCCTGCCCGGCAAAACGGGATAAAATCTGTTCCAAATTAACTTCTGTGTACTTGACCTGGAACTTATTTTTAAAGCCAAACTTGGGCAATCTGCGGGACATAGGCATCTGGCCGCCTTCGAAACCTGGAGCTGGTCCTCCACCTGCCCTGGACTTTTGACCTTTATTGCCTTTGCCCGCGGTACAACCCTGTCCAGACCCTGGCCCGCGGCCTAACCTTTTTTTTTGCTTATATTCACCAACAAAGGGATACAAGTCATGCAGTTTCATGATTCAATGACCTCAAGCATATGGTTCACTTTCTGGATCTGGCCCAGAACAGCCTTATTGGCTGGCACTTCCTTGACCTGATTAATCTTTTTCAAACCCAGGGCCTGCAGATTCCTTCTCTGCCTGGGCCTAGCACCTATGATACTTTTTACTAGCTTGATTTTCATTTGTCTACCTCTGCTCAGAACCTAAACACTTGGACTCAAGCTGATCTGCTTGCCTCTTAGCCGGCTGACCTCTTCCGCAGTCCTCAAGGAACACAAACCGCTCATGGTGGCCTTTAGCACATTGATCGGATTGTTCGAGCCCAGGGCCTTACTTAGAATATCTTGCACGCCTACAGCTTCCATCACAGCCCGCACAGGACCGCCTGCAATTATTCCAGAGCCCTTGGATGCGGGTTTGAGCAAAACCTTGCCCGCCCCATAGCGCCCTAAGACTTCATAGGGCAATGTGCCGTCTACGATAGGGATGTCCACCATGTTTTTTCTGGCCCGCTCAGTAGCTTTCTGGATAGCGTCCGGGACTTGATTGGCTTTGCCCTGGCCAATACCGACCCTGCCCTGTCCATTGCCCACCACCACAAGCGCACTGAACTTAAAATTGCGACCGCCTTTGACCACTTTGGCCACACGGTTTAAATGAACAATTTTCTCTATGTATCCCAGTTCGTTGACTTCCATCTAGCACTCCAGATTAAAATTTAAGACCGCCCTCACGAGCCCCATCAGCTAAGGCCTGAACCCTACCGTGGTAGATATAGCCGTTCCTGTCAAACACAACTTGCTCCAAATCCAGATCCCTGGCCTTGGCTGCTAGTTGTTGTCCAACTTGGCGAGCAGTTTCCTTGCTCAAGCCTGAATACGAACCAAGATTGTGGGTGGAAACCGCAGTACGGGTCGTGCCGCTTTGGTCATCCACTAATTGGGCATAGATGTGTCTGTTGGAACGGAAGACCACCAACCTTGGCCTCTCAAAGCTGCCCCTTAGCTTTTTCCTTATCCTTTGCTTACGCTTTTTGCGCAGATCATTCTTGGATAACTTCATATTCTTGACCTATTTTTTCTTTGCAGATTTACCTGCTTTTCTTCTCAGTTGCTCATTTAGGTACTTGATTCCCTTGCCCTTATAGGGCTCTGGCTTTCTGATCCGCCTGATCTGGGCCGCTATCTCCCCCACCTGTTGCTTGTCTATGCCTGACACGTAGAGCCTGTTGCCTTCAGCACGGGCCTGGATCCCCTGCGGCAGCTCATACTCCTGGGCCTGGGAATAACCAACATTTAGTAACACCTTTTGACCTTGTACCTGGACTTTGTAGCCAACGCCCACCAATTCCAGGCCTTTTTCATAGCCTTGCTGCACTCCAAGCACAGCATTGTTCAGTAAGGTTCGCCTCAATCCGTATTGTTCCCTGGCCTGAGGTGATTCGTCCTTCTTGTGCAGGTAAACCCTGTTGCCCTCTTGTTCATAGGCTATCTTGGCATGTTTGGGCACACTCAAGCTGCCTTTAGGCCCCTGGACCTGGATTTGCTTCTCTTCAATTTCAACTTGCACGCCCTGAGGGATAGTGACCGGAAGTTTGCCGATTCTAGACATAAGTTTGAACTCCGCTACCAAATTTGACACAAAAGCTCGCCCCCGACTTGCTCCTGTTGAGCTTTATCTCCGGGAAGCACACCTTTGGAGGTGGACAAAATATTGATGCCCAGGCCACTTTGCACCTTGGGAACTTCGGAATATCCCACATACTTACGACATCCAGGCCTGCTCATTCTCTTTAGTCCGGATATGGCAGCCTTGCCCCGCACATACTTAAGATGAATGAGCAGATCTCGGCCCTTATCTTCATAAGAATTGATATAGCCTTGGTCCTGCAGGATATCAGCTATGGCCAGCTTGATATTGGACTTGGATACCATAACTTGCTTATGCAGGGCCATATGTGCATTTCTTATTCTAGTCAGCATATCTGCTATTGGATCCACTACTGCCATTATGCTTCTCCTTAAATTACCAACTGGATTTGCGCACTCCAGGCAGCGCTCCCACCAAGGCCAAATTCCTAAAACATATACGACATAGGCCGAAGTTTCGCAGAAAAGCTCTGCTCCTGCCACACCTGGGACATCTGTTGTATTCCCTGACTTTAAACTTGGACTTCCCGGCTGCCTTAGCCATTAAAGCTTTGCGTGCCAATCTGCTCCCTCCTGTTTATTTGCTAAAAGGCATGCCCAGCATCTTGAGCAACGACTTGCCTTCTTTATCAGTTGTGGCTGAAGTTACAACACTGATGTTCATGCCCTTGATCCGATCCACTTTATCTTGATTTATATCCGGAAATATAGTGTGTTCTCGAACGCCCAGGGTAAAGTTGCCCCGGCCATCAAAACCCCGGTCTGGTATGCCCCGAAAATCTCGCACCCGGGGTAGTGCAAAATTAACCAGCTTATCAAAAAAATCCCACATCCTTTCCCTGCGCAGAGTGACCCTGCAACCAACAGGCATGCCTTCGCGCAGCTTAAACGCGGCAATGGACTTCCTGGCTCTGGTTACCACTGCTTTTTGCCCAGCAATCTGACCCATTTCCCGCACTGCGTCCTGAATCAGCTTGTTGTCCTGGCTTCCCTCGCCCAGGCCCATGTTCAAGACAATGTATCTCAAGCTGGGTATCTGCATTTTCGAAGCATATCCGAATTCCTGTTGCAGCATTGGCCCTACTTTTTCTCGATAAATATTCCTTAGTCTGCTCATACATACACCCAATTTTGAATAATTCTCTGCCCAGATAAAGCCAATGATTACAGCTAGCTAAGCATTTCCTTGCATTTCTTGCAAAAGCGATGCTTCCTTTTGCCTTCGCTAAAGGTATAGCCCACCCTGGTGGGTTTTGCACAGCTATCACAGACCAGGGCCACATTCGAATAAGCCACAGGTGCTTCTTGCTCCTGTATGCCGCCTGTCTTTCCACTATAGGGATTACCTTTGATATGCCTTTTGACCATATTCAATTGATCTATAATCAAAGTATCTGCCTGCTTGTTGATACTTTTTACAGAGCCAATTTTGCCCTTGTCCTTACCGCACTTGATCATTACTTTGTCATTGACTTTTATCTTGCACTTGCTGGCCATGTCTGATTTCCTATAACACCTCAGGCGCGAGGGATACAATTTTCATGAAGTTTTTATGCCTTAGTTCCCTGGCCACCGGACCAAAAATTCTGGTGCCAATGGGCTCCATATTTTTATTTAGCAGGACAGCTGAATTTGTGTCAAAACTGATATAAGATCCATTGGGCCGTCCAGTTTCCTTCCTGGTCCTGACCACTACAGCCTTGTAGACTTCGCCCTTTTTCACCTTGGAGTGCGGCATGGCATCCTTAACAGAGACCACTATCAAATCACCTAGGCCTGCATAGCGCCTCTTACTGCCCCCCAGGACCTTTATACAGCTAATCAGCTTGGCTCCGGAATTATCTGCAACGTCAAGTCTGGACTCAACCTGGATCATCTTGTTTTCCCCCTACTGTGCTTTTTCCAAAATCTTGTGCAGAGCCCATTTTTTGCGCTTGCTGATTGGCCGGTTTTCAATGATCTGCACCTTGTCTCCTAATTGGCAGGTATTTTCCGGGTCATGAGCCATAAATTTCTTCTTGCGCTGGATATATTTCTTATACAAAGGATGCTGCAGCCTGGTTTCACAAAGCACCACTATTGTCTTGTCCGCCTTGTCGCTGACCACACGCCCTACAAGCATTCGCTTTACCCCTGTTGCAAGCTGATTATTCATTATAGCTCTCCATTTCCTTCTCCTGCAAAATGGTCTTAATTCTGGCTATATTCTTACGCACCTTGGGCAGTCTCTGTGTATTCCCCAACTGGCCCGTGGCATGCTGAAACCTGAGATTAAATAGTTCCTGCTCATAATCAGCAAGTTTTTGTTGCATCTCTTTCCTGGACAGCTCTCGAACCTTGCCTGCCTGCATACTCCTTACTCCTTGACCACTACTTTGGTCTTTACCGGAAGTTTATGTGCAGCCCTGAGTAAAGCTTCTTGGGCCCGCTCCAGGCTTATGCCGCTGATTTCATACAAAATTTTCCCCGGGCGCACCGGCGCCACCCAGCCAGCAGGCGAACCCTTGCCTTTGCCCTGTCTGGTTTCCGCGGGTTTTTCAGTATAGGGCTTGTCTGGAAAAACTCGAATGAAAACTTTACCGCCCCTGCGGATATGACGCATAATTGCTACCCGGGCAGCCTCGATCTGCCTGTTGGTCAGCCTGCCATGCTCCAAGGTCTTCAAGCCGATATCCCCAAAGGAGACTTGGATGCCTCGAGAGGCTGATCCTTTGCGAAAATTTTTGTGCTGCTTGCGGTATTTGACTTTCTTGGGACTAAGCATTTGAAATTACCTCATCCAGTATTTCACCCTTGAATATCCATACTTTTACCCCGATGATGCCGTAGGTGGTTTTGGCCACAGCATATCCATAATCTATATCCGCCCGCAAAGTATGTAACGGCACTCTGCCTTCCCGAAACCATTCTGTCCTGGCAATATCCGCTCCGCCCAACCGTCCGGCGCAGGAAATCTTGATCCCTTCCGCCCCGAACTTCCTGGCCAGACTGATTGTCCTCTTCATGGCCCTGCGAAAGGCCACCCGTCTCTCCAGCTGCATAGCTACATTTTCCGCCACCAGCTGGGCTTCAGTCTCAGGTCTGCGCACTTCATTGACCTCGATAATAAATTCTTTGCCAAATGTATTTTTCAATTCACTGCGTAGCTTCTCAATTTCCACACCTTTACGGCCAATTACAATGCCGGGCCTGGCTGTATAGATGATCAGCCTCACTTTTTCTGCAGCCCTTTCCACCTCTATCCTGGCAATACCTGCATGATAAAGCTTTTTCTTCAAAAATTTGCGAACCTGATCATCTTCATACACAAATTGGGAATATTTTTTGCTACTAAACCACCTGGACTGCCAGTTCTTGTTGTAGCCCAATCTAAAGCCGTAAGGGTGTACTTTTTGACCCAAGACTTAAACCTCCTATTGCTCATCAATTATTATTGTTATGTGGCTCGTCTTCTTCAAAATCCTGGTTGCTCTGCCCATGGCCCTGGGTTTGATCCTTTTTAAATAAGGCCCCCTATCTACCAGAATCTGTTTCACATACAAATTATCCACATCCAAAGCAGTCTGCTCAGCATTGGCCACTGCGGAATACAAGACCTTATAAAGAGCCCTGGCGGGTTTTTGGGGTGTAAATCGCAGCAAGTCCAGGGCCTTGCCTACAGCCTGGTTCTTTATATTCGCGGCAACCAGACGAGTCTTACGCGGCGAAACTCTTATATATCTTGCTTTTGCGCTAATTTGCATTTAAGACCTCAAATCTATTTTTTTCTGCCCTTGGCTTGACTCTTCTTATCTCCGGCATGTCCATGAAAGGTCCGAGTAGAAGCAAATTCACCCAATTTGTGCCCAACCATATTCTCTGTGACAAACACTGGTATAAACTTCTTGCCGTTATGCACTGCAAAAGTCAGACCCACCATCTCAGGTATCACAGTTGAACGTCTGGACCAGGTTTTAATCACGCCACGGTCCCTTGTCTCTTGCGCTCTGACCACTTTTTGCATCAAATGAGCATCTACAAATGGACCTTTTTTTAATGACCTGGGCATGACTGGCTCCCTTTTATTTTCTATCTCGTTTTTTGACTATGAACTTCGCGGAAAGCTTCTTTTTATTCCTTGTCTTGAAGCCTTTGGTGGGCAGACCCCAAGGTGTTACAGGATGCCTGCCCCCGGAGCTTCGACCTTCGCCGCCGCCCAGGGGATGGTCCACCGGGTTCATGGCTACGCCGCGCACCTTTGGCCTTTTATTCAAATACCTGTTTCTGCCTGCTTTACCTACCTTGATGTTCTCATGCTCTACATTGCCCACCTGACCCACAGTTGCGGAACAGGTACTAAGAATCTTGCGGATTTCCCCGGAAGGCAATTTGATCAAGGCATATTTGCCCTCTTTGTCCACCAGCTGGGCATACGTCCCTGCAGAACGGCAAAGCTGACCGCCTTTACCCGGATATAACTCCAGGTTATGCAGAATTGTTCCATTAGGTATCCTATAGAAAGGCAGGCTGTTGCCGGGCTTGATATCCGCCTTTTCCCCGGCAAGTACCTTTTCCCCAGTTTGCAGTCCTTTAGGGGCCAAAATATAACGCTTCTCGCCATCTGCGTAATGCAACAAAGCAATCCTCGCACTCCTGTTGGGATCGTATTCAATGGAGGCAACCTTGGCTGGTATATCCCACTTCTTGCGCTTAAAATCTATTAGACGATACCTGCGCTTATGTCCGCCACCCCTGTGCCTGGAAGTAATGCGGCCATACATGTTCCTGCCACTCTTATGAGGCAATCCCACCAGCAATGATTTTTCTGGGTTGTCAGTGGTCAACTCCTCAAATCCTGCTACTGTCTGATTTCTCCTGCCAGGAGACGTAGGCTTTAGTTTACGTGTTGCCATATATTATACACCCTCAAAATAATCTATTTTATTCCCTGGGGCCAAACTGATATAGGCCTTTTTAAAACCAGGCTGACGTCCGGTTTGCCTGCCAAACTTCCGTTTAATCCTGGGTTTTTTGCAGACCACTTTCACGGATTGGACCTCTACTTTGAATATGGCCTGAACAGCTTCCTTGATCTGCAGCTTGTTGGCCCTGTCCGCGACCCGAAAAACAACCTGATTCTCTATATTTTTGAGCTGAGTTGTCTTTTCGGTAATCACCGGCTTGAGTAAAATCTTGGTATATTCCATGATTACTGCAACCTTTCCTGAATATGGTCTATAACAGCAGGGGTCAACACCAAATGGTCACAATGCAGGACATCATAGACGCCCAATTGCTCTTGATAGACGAGTTTGATCCCAGGAATATTCCTGGCTGCAAGCTCCAGGTTGTTATCTTTTTTCGCCAAAACAATCAAGGCCTTTTTTATCTGCAGCTGGCTTTGGACCTCTACTGCTTCCCTGGTCTTAGGCCTGGACACTTCCAGTTTATCCACTACCAGCAGGTTGCCTTGGGCTAATTTGCTGGATAAAGCCATTTTCAGGGCCAGTCTTTTTACTTTGCGGTTGACCTTGATGCTATAGTCCCGGCTCTGCGGCCCATGGGTTACTGCGCCCCCGGTCCACAATGGGGATCTGTTGCTGCCGGCCCTGGCCCGACCTGTACCTTTCTGCCTCCAAGGCTTGCGCCCCCCGCCCTGAATATTGGACCTGGTCTTGACTCCTACAGTGCCAGCCCTCTTGGCTGCCAGTTGAGATTTGACCACCAGATGCAATATCTGGGGCTTGACCTGAACAGAGAAAATACTGTCAGCCAGTTCCAGTTCTCCAACCACTTGCTTTTGCTGGTCTACTATATTCACCACTGCCATATTCCGGTTCCTTAGCTCTGCTTACAGATGGTTAAAATAGAATTCCTGGCCCCAGGGACCTGCCCTTTGACCAGAATCAGGTTATCTTCCTGGCGCACATCTACGATTTCCACGTTGCGCGTACTAACATTCTTGTTACCCATCTGACCAGGCATTTTTTTGCCTTTGAAAACGCGGGCCGGATCTGCGCACTGTCCAATAGCCCCTGGGCTTCTATGCTTTTTGTGATGGCCATGAGATGCAGGCAAGCCCTTGAAATTCCACCTTTTCATAACGCCGGTAAAGCCACGGCCCTTGGATTTGCCGCTTATTTTAACCCGTTCTCCGATTTTAAATATGTCCACGCTCAGTTCTTGGCCTGGTTCGTATGCCAAGTCTTCAGCGGGCGCCCGAAATTCACGCAAAACCCGGTAGAAATCCTTTACAGCTTTGCTTTGGTGTCCTTTCTGGGGTTTGTTCAGCCGGTGTTGCTTTTGTCCCTGGAAGGCCACCTGCAGAGCACTGTATCCATCCATTTGCTCAGTCTTGACCTGAATCACAGGGCATGGTCCGGCCTGCAGAACCGTGACCGGCAGCCTGGTGCCATCCTCGGAAAATATGGATGTCATCCCAATCTTTTTGCCTATGAGACCCAAACGTTTCATTATCACCACCTCATGCTAATTAAAGCTTTATTTCCACATCTACTCCAGCGGGCAGGCTCAGTTTACCCAAGGCATCCACTGTTTGTTGGGTGGGTTCCAACAAATCCAGCAAGCGCTTGTGGATTCTCATCTCAAACTGCTCCCTGGACTTTTTGTTCACATGCACTGACCTGTTAACTGTGAACTTATGGTTCTTGGTGGGCAACGGAATAGGTCCGGCAATTGTTGCTCCTGTATTGTGTGCAGATTCCACTATTTCTGCCACTGCCTTGTCCAGAATGCGGTAATCATATGCCTTGAGTTTAATCCTGATCTTTTCACTATTCATGGTCACCATTGGCAAAAACTCCTACTCCATTATTTCCGAGACCACCCCGGCGCCCACTGTGCGGCCGCCTTCCCTGATCGCAAAACGCAGACCTTGCTCCATGGCTATGGACACAATCAGCTCTACTTCAAATTGAGCATTGTCCCCTGGCATCACCATCTCCACTCCCTCAGCCAATGTCACTACCCCTGTCACGTCCGTGGTCCGAAAATAAAACTGAGGACGATAACCAGAAAAAAACGGTGTGTGACGTCCGCCTTCCTCCTTCTTCAAAACATACACCTCTGCCTTGAACTTGCGATGCGGGGTGATACTGCCGGGACGAGCCAATACCTGACCTCGCTCTATCTCATCACGCTTCACTCCGCGCAGCAAAATACCCACATTGTCCCCTGCCTCGCCCTGGTCCAATGTCTTGCGAAACATCTCCACACCTGTAACCACTGTCTTGCGCGTCTCGCCCATACCTACTATCGCTACTTCCTCGCCTACCTTGATTAGTCCGCGCTCTATACGGCCAGTAGCCACAGTACCCCGACCAGAAATGCTGAATACATCCTCCACAGGCATCAAAAACGGACGGTCCCTGTCCCGCTGAGGCTCCTGCACAAATGCGTCCATTGCATCCAATAACTCAAATATGCTCCTGGCCTCATCACTGTTCGGATCCTCACTCTCCAAAGCCTTTAATGCACTGCCCGAAACCACAGGCACATCATCTCCAGGAAAATCATACTCGCTTAAAAGCTCCCGAACCTCTAACTCCACCAACTCCAATAACTCAGGATCATCCACTAAGTCAGTCTTGTTCAAATATACCACCAAACTGGGCACACCTACCTGACGGGCCAGCAATATATGCTCCCTGGTCTGGGGCATGGGACCATCTGTGGCCGCCACTACCAAAACCGCCCCGTCCATCTGGGCCGCACCAGTGATCATGTTCTTGATATAATCAGCATGACCAGGACAATCCACATGCGCATAATGTCGACTCTCTGTCTCATACTCCACATGCGCCGTGGCTATCGTAATCCCTCGCTCCTTTTCCTCAGGCGCCTTGTCAATCTGGTCAAATGGCACGTATTTCGCACTACCCCACTTCAACTGCAGCATCTTGGTAATCGCCGCAGTCAATGTCGTCTTGCCGTGGTCTATATGACCAATCGTGCCTATGTTCACATGCGGCTTCTTCCTCTGAAACTTCTCCTTAGCCATATTTACCCCCTGGTTCGCTTCTGTATTTCTTCAGCCAGATTCGCCGGCACCTTTTCATAGTGGTCAAACTGCATGGAAAAGACTGCCCGTCCTTGAGTCATGGACCTGAGATCTGTGGAATATCCAAACATTTCCTTTAGCGGCACATGGCTCTTTATAATCTGAGTGCCCAGTCTGGGCTCTATGTTCAACACCTTGCCCCTGCGACCGTTCAGGTCGCCCATTACATCTCCGGTATATTCGTCAGGTGTCAGGATCTCTACCTGCATCACAGGCTCCATTATCACTGGGGAGGCCTGTAGACAGGCTTCTTTAATGGCCATGGAACCAGCTATATAAAAGGCCTGTTCTGAAGAATCTACTTCATGGTATGAACCGAAAACCAGATGGACCTTGATATCAACCAGGGGATGCCCGGAGATGATCCCGTTTTTTAAGGCATCCTGGACGCCACGGTCCACAGCTGGTATATATTCCTTGGGAATTATTCCGCCCACAATAGAATTAACAAACTCATAGCCCCCACCCTGCTCCATGGGCTCTACCTCTATTACACAATGTGCATACTGACCCCGGCCGCCTGTTTGCTTCACAAATTTCTTTTCGGCCTTGGCCCGCTTAGTAATACTTTCTCTATAAGCTACCTGGGGCTGTCCTATATTGGCATCAACCTTGAACTCACGCACTAGCCGGTCCACTATGATCTCGATATGCAGCTCACCCATACCGGATATTATGGTCTGCCCTGTTTCTTGATCCGTGTTGACCTGAAAGGAGGGGTCTTCCTTAGCCAGCTTCTGCAGGGCCATGCTTAGGGCGTCCCTGTCTTGTTTGGTCTTAGGTTCAATTGCCACCGATATCACTGGGGTGGGAAATTCCATGGTTTCCAGAATTACTGGCCTTTTAAAGTCAGACAATGTGTCACCAGTACTAACCTGCTTTAGGCCAACTGCCGCCACAATATCCCCGGCCCAGGCCTCCTTGATCTCCTCGCGCTTATTGGAATGCATCTTTAAGAGCCTGCCTATACGTTCTTTCTTGTTGGATGCCGCGTTGAGTACTGTCATTCCGCTCTCAATATGCCCGGAATAAATGCGCATAAAGGTCAAATGACCCACATAAGGGTCGGTCATCAGCTTAAAAGCCAAAGCGCTCAAAGGGGCTTCATCCTTGCACTCGCAAATCATGTCCTGCATGGTTTCGGGGTCTTTGCCCACTATAGGCGGCAGTTCGGCAGGTGAAGGGAAAAAATCCACAATTGCATCCAATAATGGCTGGATGCCTTTGTTCTTGAAAGCTGAACCACACAGCACTGGACAAATGCTTAAATTCCTGGTTGCCTTGCGCACACCCTTGGCCAACTCCTGTGGTGTATACTCTTCACCAGCCAGATATTTTTCCAATAAGTCCTCGTCTTCCTCTGCTATGGCTTCGATCAAATAATTGCGCCAGCGCAGGGTCTCTTTTGCCAGATCCTGGGGAATATCTTCTGAATATGTCTTTTTGCCCAGGCTTTGCTCGTCAAAATAAAGGGCCTGGCCCTGGATTAGATCCACCACACCTTTAAAATTCTCCTCGTTGCCGATGGGGATTTGCAGTGGTACAGGCTTAGCTCCGAGCCGATTGCGCATCATGTCCAGGACTCCCAAAAAATCAGATCCTATGCGATCCATTTTGTTCACAAAAGCCAGCCTGGGCACATGATATCTGTCCGCCTGGCGCCATACTGTTTCGCTTTGCGGTTCTACCCCACCAACTGCGCAGAATACGGCTACCACTCCGTCCAGCACCCTGAGAGAGCGCTCTACCTCCACTGTGAAATCCACATGGCCGGGGGTATCGATTATATTTATGCGGTGATCCTTCCAAAAACAAGTAGTGGCTGCTGACGTTATTGTTATCCCGCGCTCCTGTTCTTGAACCATATAGTCCATTACTGCCTGGCCATCATGCACTTCCCCTATCTTGTGCGAGACCCCGGTATAAAACAAAATCCTTTCAGTTGTGGTAGTTTTGCCTGCGTCTATATGAGCCATGAAGCCTATATTGCGCTGTCTTTCTATGGGTATCAGCCTGGCCACAAAATCACCCAAACCTTATCATCTTTGCTTTTGCTCAATTGCATAACTCATACAGACCAAAAATCCAGTTGCTAGCCCAAAGGGTGGTTACCAACGATAGTGGGCAAAGGCCTTGTTTGCTTCTGCCATGCGGTGGGTATCCTCCTTTTTCTTGATAGCCCCGCCGCGACCGTGGAAAGCCTCCACAAGTTCAGCAGTTAGCTTGGGTACAGTACCTTTTTCTCCTCGGGTTCTGGCTGCAGCGATGAGCCAGCGGGTGGCCAGAACCTCCTGCCGGCCGGCTTTGACTTCCACAGGGACCTGATATGTGGCCCCGCCCACTCTCCTGGATTTGACCTCCAGTTGGGGCTTTGCATTCTCCACAGCCCTTTCAAAAGCTTTCAAGGGATCTTCGTCTGTCTTTCTCCCCAGTTCCTCTATGGACTTATAGACAATGCTTTCTGCCAGACTTTTTTTGCCGTCCCGCATGATCCGGTTGGTAAATTTGGCCACCAGTTGGCTCTTATAGCGCGGATCCGGCAATATTTTTCGTTTTGGAACCGGTCCCTTTCTGGGCATATACAAACTCTCCTCGCTCGTTCCCTGTGTTTATTTGGGTCTCTTGGCCCCATACTTGGATCTGCTCTGTCTGCGGTCCTGGACGCCTGCCGTGTCCATGGTACCCCGCACCACTGTATATCTTACACCGGGCAGGTCCTTTACTCTACCTCCACGCACCAGCACCACAGAGTGCTCCTGCAGATTGTGGCCTTCGCCCGGGATATAGGAGGTAACCTCTATACTGTTGGTCAGTCTAACCCTGGCCACTTTGCGCAACGCTGAATTTGGTTTCTTGGGTGTAGTGGTATAGACCCTGACACATACCCCCCTTCTCTGCGGACAACCCTGCAAAGCAGCAGTCTTCTTGCTGGCCTGGATCTTTTTTCGCTGCTTACGGATCAATTGATTCAGAGTGGGCATCTAGTCCTCCATTATTGTGTTCCTGAAAAGCTGAAATTTTTAATACATTCTTTGCAGGGTGTCAATCATTTTCCCAAGCAAACTTATTCCTGTCCTTCAGAACTCCACTGACTTACTTCCAACTCGTCCAGAAAACTACTGGGTTTTTCCGGTTGCTCTGGCACCAAGATATCCAGATCCATATAGGGCCTAAACCCTGTACCGGCTGGAATGACCCGACCTACTATCACGTTTTCTTTCAGGCCCTGCAAATAGTCGCATTTGCCTTGCATAGCTGATTCAGTAAGCACCTTGGTGGTCTCTTGAAAAGAAGCCGCGGAAATAAAAGACTCGGTGCTCAATGAGGCCTGGGTAATGCCCAGCACCAAAGGCTGTGCTGTAGCTGGTTTCCCTTGGTTTTGCACGGCCCGCTCGTTTTCCCGCATAAACTTGGATTTTTCCACCTGCTCTCCAATCAAAAAACTCGTATCCCCTGGCTCCACAATGCTTACCTTCTTCAGCATCTGACGAACAATGATCTCTATATGCTTGTCATTGATATGCACGCCCTGGAACCGATAGACATCTTGCACCTCTTCTACCAGATACTTGGCCAAGTGCTTTTCACCTTTGATGCGCAAGAGATCATGCAGCTCAGGAGAGCCCTCGGTCAAAAACTCACCAGCCTCTACAAAGTCTCCTTCCTGAGCAGTAATATGCTTGCCTTTGGGCACCAAATATTCCTTTGGATCACCTGTCTCCGGAGTGACAATGATTTTACGCTTGCCTTTAACATCCGGACCAAAGCTGACTATGCCCTCAATCTCGGACACGACCGCCATATCTTTGGGCTTGCGCGCCTCGAACAACTCCGCCACCCGGGGCAGGCCGCCGACAATATCCTTAATCTTTGCACTTTCTCTAGGTTTCCTGGCTATTACATCCCCGGCCTGGACAAACTCCCCGTCCTTGACCATGAGTATGGCGCCCACAGGGAGATGATATAAGGCCTCAGAATGGGTATCAGGATGCATTTGTATATTTCCCTGTTCATCCAGAATGGACATGCTGGGCCGATAGTTGGTGGACCTGTACTCTATGATGGTTTTGGTAGCCCGGTTAGTGGTCTCATCCATCTTTTCCTGATAGGTCTTGCCGTCCACTATATCTGTGAACTTGACCAAACCGGAGATATCGGTCACAAACGGCTCCTGAAAAGGGTCCCATTCTGCAAGCATCTGCCCTTTTTGCACCTCGTCCCCGGCATTGAAATAGAGCCGGGCCCCGGCGGGCAGGGTGTATCTCTCCCTTTCCCGGCCCTGATCGTCCACCACTCCCAATTGACCATTCTTGCCCATGACCATAAGCTGACCATGCTTATTCTGCACTGTCTTAACTCCAGTCAAGGTCACCTGGCCGTTATACTGGGCAATAATGGAAGACTGCTCAATCTCCTTTGAAGCTGTACCCCCGATATGAAAGGTGCGCATTGTGAGCTGGGTGCCTGGCTCACCAATAGACTGGGCTGCAATAATTCCCACGGCTTCGCCAACATTGACCAAGTGTCCCCGGGCCAAATCTCGGCCGTAACAGTAGGCGCAAACCCCTTGACTGCTCTGGCAGGCTAGTACGGACCTGATAAACACAGATCTTACTCCCGACTGTTCAACCTTGCGGGCTGCTGTTTCGTCTATCAATGTATTGGCAGGAACCAAAAGCTCCTCAGTCTCTGGATGATGGATATCAAACATGCTTATCCTGCCCAAAATCCGATCCATCAAGGTTTCCAGCATTTCTCCAGGCTGAGTCTGCTTAACGATTTCAATGCCATCCACGGTCCCGCAATCCATTTCACCCACTATGACATCCTGGACCACATCCACCAGACGCCTGGTCAAATAACCTGAGTTTGCAGTTTTCAAAGCGGTATCAGCCAAGCCTTTCCTGGCCCCGTGGGTGGAAGTGAAATATTCCAGTACAGTCAGGCCTTCCCGAAAAGAGGAGGTAATCGGTGTCTCTATGATCTCCCCGGAAGGTTTGGCCATTAGTCCGCGCATGCCGGCCAATTGCCGCATCTGGTCAGCATTGCCCCTGGAACCGGAAGTGCTCATCATGTAAATCGGGTTGAAACTCTCGTTTTGTACTACCTCCTGAGTCTGGGGATTGACCAGAGTATCAGTGGAGATCTGATCCATCATGGCCTTGGCCACATCATTGGTGGCCTTGGTCCAGACGTCCACCACCTTATTATATCTCTCTGTCCGAGTAATGATCCCTTCCTGGTGCTGCTGGTGTATAGCCTTTGTCTCAGAATGCGCTGCATCCAATAGTGACTTTTTCTGCTCTGGCAACTCCAAGTCCTGCACTGAAATAGTCAGCCCGGCTCGGGTGGAGTATTCATAGCCCATGTCCTTCAACTGGTCACAAAGTATGACCGTGGCCTTGGTCCCGGCCAATTGATAGGCCTGGGCCACCAACCTGACAATACTCTTCTTGTTCAGTACAGTATTCACAAGTTCAAAGGGCACATCTTCAGGCAGCAACTCGCCGATCAACACCCTTCCCGGGGTGGTTTCCACAATTTCTCCATTCATGCGGACCTTAACTTCGGCGTGTAGAGATATACTCTGGGTCTCATAGGCTGCAATCACTTCCCAGGGCGCGCTGAACACCTTGCCGGCCCCGGGCTCAAAGGCCCGGCCCAAGGTCATGTAATAAAGCCCGAGCACAATGTCTTGGCTGGGCAGAATAATAGGCTCCCCATTGGCCGGAGAAAGAATATTGTTGGTAGAGAGCATCAAAACCCGGCACTCTATTCTGGCCTCCACTGAAAGCGGTATGTGCACTGCCATCTGGTCCCCGTCAAAATCAGCGTTGTATGGAGCACAAACCAGAGGATGCAATTGTATGGCCTTGCCTTCCACCAAAATAGGCTCAAAGGCCTGAATGCCCAGTCTGTGCAGTGTAGGCGCACGGTTCAATAAGACCGGATACTCCTTGACCACCTCCTCCAACATATCCCAGACAATTATCTCTTCACGCTCCACCATGCGCTTAGCACCCTTGATGGTGCTGGTATAGCCCTGTTCTTCCAGTTTGGCATAGACAAACGGCTTGAAAAGCTCCAAAGCCATTTTCTTGGGAAGCCCGCACTGATGCAACTTCAGCTTAGGGCCGACCACAATCACCGAGCGCCCGGAATAGTCCACCCTCTTACCCAAAAGGTTTTGTCTGAAACGCCCTTGTTTGCCCTTGATCATGTCACTCAAGGACTTCAGGGGACGGCCGTTTGTGCCGGTAATGGCCTTACCCCGGCGGCCGTTATCCAAAAGGGCATCCACTGCTTCCTGGAGCATCCTTTTCTCATTGCGGATTATGATTTCCGGCGCACCCAACTCCAGGAGCCTCTTCAACCTGTTGTTACGGTTTATCACCCTGCGATACAGATCATTCAAGTCAGAGGTGGCGAACCTGCCTCCATCCAAAGGCACCAGTGGTCTTAGTTCTGGAGGAATGACCGGGATGACTTCCATAATCATCCATTCTGCCTTGTTCCCAGATTCCAATAGAGACTCCACCACTTTAAGTCTTTTAGAAAGCTTCTTCTTTTTGGCCTGGGAGCGGGTAGCCATGGATTCTTCTTTAAGTTCTGCCTTAATTTTTTCCAGATCCATGCCCTCCATTAGTTCCTTGACCGCCTCTGCTCCCATGCCCACCCGCAGGGCACTCTCGCCATAGAGGTCCAATAGATGTAAGTACTGGTCTTCATTGACTAGTTGGTACTTTTTTAGATTGGTCTGCTTGGGATCGATGACAATATATGAGTCGAAATACAGGACCTTCTCCACATCTGCCATGGTCATATCCAACAAAGTAGCGATCTTGGAAGGCATGCTCTTCAGATACCAGATATGGGCCACCGGAGCAGCCAGTTCTATATGGGCCATACGGTCCCTGCGCACTTTAGAGGCAATCACTTCCACCCCACACTTTTCGCAAACTATGCCCCTGTGCTTCATACGTTTGTATTTTCCGCAATTGCATTCATAATCTTTGACCGGACCAAATATTTTAGCGCAGAAAAGGCCGTCTCTTTCAGGTTTAAAGGTCCTGTAGTTTATGGTTTCCGGCTTTTTGACTTCGCCAAAAGACCATTCCCTTATGGTTTCCGGGGAAGCCATGGAGATCTTGAGCCCTTTTAGATTCTGGCTTTTTACAGTCTGATCCCCGGTTCCGTGCATGGTAAAGAGATCATCCAATGTCATGTTATCCTCAACTCCTTTACCTGAATCCAGGTAATTGGATTGTCTTTTTTTCCAGACCTGGAGCCCTGATTTTAGCCTCTTGGCAGACAGGGATTACCCAAGACTTAACCTTGGAGGTCCAGGGTCTATTTCTTTTTTTTCTCTTCGGATATCAGACTCACATCCAAG
Organism: uncultured Desulfohalobiaceae bacterium; assembly: GCA_964562725.1. Taxonomy (GTDB): domain Bacteria; phylum Desulfobacterota; class Desulfovibrionia; order Desulfovibrionales; family Desulfothermaceae; genus CAZBUB01. The sequence goes on from CAZLUR010000007.1 coordinate 43,100, forward strand.
CCCAGAGCCATCAATTCTTTAATCAGTACATTAAAAGACTCTGGCATAGCTGTGGTCAAATAGTTCTCGCCCTTGACGATGTTTTCGTACATCTTGACCCGGCCCTGCACATCGTCAGACTTGACCGTTAAAAACTCCTGCAAAAGATAGGCTGCGCCATAAGCTTCCAAGGCCCAGACCTCCATCTCACCCAGCCTCTGACCTCCAAACTGGGCCTTTCCGCCCAAGGGCTGTTGGGTAACCAAAGAATAGGGCCCTGTGGAGCGGGCATGGATCTTTTCATCAACCAGATGATGCAACTTCATCATGTACATATAGCCTACAGTCACAGGGTTGTGGAATTTTTCCCCGGTGCGTCCGTCATATAGTTCAGCCTTGCCTTGCTCCGGCAGGCCTGCCCTCTTGAGCCAGGTCCAGATCTCCTGCTCCATGGCTCCGTCGAATACAGGAGTCTTGGTGCGGATGCCTTTGTCCAGGTCTTTAACAGCCTCCTTAAGTTCAACATCGTCCATGCCGTCCACCAACTCTGATATCTCCTCTGACTCGAAAACCGCCTTGACCTCATCCCTGAGGGTCTGCTCGGCCACTCCCTGTTCCAGCATAGTGGAGAGTTCAGAGCCCAATTCCTTGGCTGCCCAGCCCAGATGGGTCTCCATAATCTGTCCTATATTCATCCTGGAAGGTACGCCCAAGGGATTGAGCACTATATCCACCGCAGTCCCGTTTTGAAAAAAAGGCATATCTTCGTCAGGCAAAACACAAGAAACTACACCTTTGTTCCCGTGTCGTCCAGCCATCTTGTCTCCCACGCTCAGTTTGCGCTTGATGGCGATAAAGACTTTGACCATCTTAATCACTCCAGGGGGCATATCGTCCCCTTCAGTAAGCCTGGACCTTTTTTTCTGATAGCTGTTCTGAATAAATTCCAGCTGCCTGTTATACTCACTTAGCAACTCCTGCACATTGCTGTTGGTCTCTTTGCTGGAAAACACGTTATGCAGTTTTTTGAGCGGAATCTGATACAATACATGTTCCTGCAGGGGTTTATTGGCCTCGGCCAATACCTTTCCCTTTTCTTGGCCCAATATGGATTTGGCCAGGCTCTTGCCTGCTATCAGCTCCCATATCTTGCGCCTGGTGCCCAAAGTCAGACCGTCCACATGCAGCTGTTCCTTGCGATCTAATCCCTTTAGTTCCTGCTCTTCTATCAGCCTGGTACGTTCGTCCTTTTCAGTAGATCGTCGATTGAAAACCTTGACATCCAGAACAGTGCCTTCAATTCCCGGGGGCACTTTCAGAGACGTGTTTTTTACATCCCTGGCCTTATCCCCAAAGATGGCTCTAAGCAGTCTCTCTTCCGGGGTGAGCTGGGTCTCGCCCTTGGGGGTGATCTTGCCTACCAGAATGTCATCAGGCTTGATCTTGGCACCAATACGTATTATCCCGCTCTCGTCCAGATTGCGCAGTAATTCCTCGCTCACATTGGGTATATCCCTGGTCACTTCCTCAGGTCCTAGTTTGGTATCCCGGACCAGAACTTCAAATTCTTCTATATGCACAGAAGTGAATACATCATCCTTGACACAGCGCTCAGAAAGCAACATGGCGTCCTCAAAATTGTATCCGCACCAGGGCATGAAGGCCACAATCAGATTTTTGCCCAGGGCTAATTCTCCATCCTTAACCGAAGGTCCGTCAGCCAAAATCGTACCCTGTTGAACCTCCTGACCCTGAGACACCCTGACCACCTGGCTGAAGCAGCTGTTCTGATTGGACTTGTGATACTTCTGCAGCTCGTAGACCTTTGCACCACCACTTTCTGGATACAGATCCTGATCCTGGTAACAGACCACTAGGTTTTGTGCGTCCACGTAATGCACCACCCCATGGCCCTCGGCCTGGATGCAGTTTCCTGAATCCCGGGCCACCAGTGACTCCATGCCTGTGCCCACCAGAGGGGGTTCCCTTTGTAATAGCGGCACTGCCTGACGTTGCATATTAGAACCCATCAAGGCCCTGTTTGCATCGTCATGTTCAAGAAAAGGGATTAATGCAGCTGAGACAGAAACAATCTGACTGGGAGCAATATCCATCAGAGTCACCTGCCCCTTGGGCACCAGGGCAAACTCACCCCTGTCCCTGGCAGCCACCTGTTCATTAACAAACTCGCCCTGATCATTTAGTACAGCATTGGCCTGGGCAATGATTTCCTTGCTTTCTTCCGAGGCATCCCTATAGACTATCTCCTTGCTTACCCGTCCGTTTTGGGCCCGTCTATATGGAGTTTCAATAAAACCGAATTTGTTCACCTGGGCATAAGTGGTCAAGGATACAATCAGTCCAATGTTCGGTCCTTCCGGAGTCTCAATAGGACAGATCCTGCCGTAGTGACTGGGATGCACATCCCTGACCTCGAACCCTGCACGCTCTCTGGTCAGACCGCCTGGTCCCAAAGCAGAAAGCCTTCGTTTATGGGTGACTTCAGATAAGGGATTAGTCTGGTCCATGAACTGAGAAAGCTGGGAGGTCCCAAAAAACTCTTTGACCACAGCGGTCACAGGTTTAGGATTAATAAGATCGTGGGGCATCAAGGTGGAGACTTCCTGTTGGGTCATTTTTTCTTTGATGGCGTTTTCCATGCGCACCAATCCGATCCGGTACTGATTTTCCACCAGTTCCCCCACTGGCCTGACCCTCCTGTTGCCTAAGTGGTCAATATCGTCTGCAGGGCCTTGGGATTCCTTGAGATTTATCAACTGCTTAATGGTTTGCAGGATGTCTTCATTGGTCAGGGTGCGCTGATCCAAGGGATTGTCCAGGCCCAATCTGGCGTTTAGCTTGTACCTGCCCACTGAGGATAGATCATAGTAATCAGGGTTGCGGAATATGTTTTCAAAAAAGCTCACCGCAACTTCAGGCGTGGGAGGAGAGCTTGGGCGTAACCTGCGATAGATTTCAATTTGCGCACTCTCGCTGTCCTCTGTTTTGTCCTGTTCAAGTGTGTCCCTCATGGCAGTGGAGACTTCATAACCTCGGGTATGCAAAACAGTGAGCCTTGTCCTGCCCATTCTTTGCAGCAAATCCAGAAGCTCCGGAGTCACAGGGTCCCCTGGCCTGGCTATAACCTCTCCTGTCTGTTCATCTAGAATCTCATAGGCTACATATTCCTGGAAAAGTGAAACAGGATCCACTTCCATCCTCTGCACATTATTTTGTATAATCTTGCTCCAGATGCCCCTGGTTATCTCTTTTCCTGCAGGGATCAGGACCCGGCCCTGATCGTCCTGCACATCTTGATAGGCATTTTCCCTGCGATAGAATTCCGGCTTGAGTTCCCGAAAAACACGTTCTCCTTCCAGGACATAGTCTTCAGTGTCATAAAAATAATGTAGGATCTCCTCTTGATTCAAGCCCATGGCCTTGAGCAGGATTGTAGCTGGCATCTTGCGCCTACGGTCAATGCGCACATAAAGAATATCCTTATGATCAAAATCGAAATCAAGCCAGGAACCGCGCATGGGAATTACCCGAGCACTGTAAAGCACTTTTCTGCTGACATGGGTCTTGCCTGAGTCATGGTCAAAAAGGATCCCTGGAGAACGTTGCAGCTGACTGACCACCACCCTTTCTGTGCCATTGATGATAAATGTAGCTTTTTCCGTCATCAAGGGAATGGTCCCAAAATAAATATCCTGCTCTTTGATATCCCGCACAGTCCTATTTTCAGTCTCTTCATCCACATCGTAAACAATAAGTCTAACCTTGAGCCTGACCGGGGCCTCGTAACTTAGACCTTTTGCTAAACACTCATCCCGGTCAAATTTTGGCTCGCCAATCTCATAACTAACATATTCCAGAGTTGCGGTTTTATAAAAGTCCTCTATGGGAAAGACGGACCTGAAAGCTTCTTCAAGTCCCTTGTTTTCCCGACTGTTTGAAACTGTATCAGCTTGCAACAATTCTCTGTAAGACTCCAATTGCAGGTTCAAAAGATGGGGAATCTCTAAAACTTCACTGATTCTTCCGAATTTTTTGACCAATTCCTTCATCTTATCCTCTTGATTCTTATTCTTATATCTTTAAAAAAGTAGCTATACTTTCCATGACTCCATGAGCCATTCAACATTTTAAAAATTTTATTGGTATTGTCTTGATTTTTAAAAAGCAAACTGCTAGCATACAAAAGAAGATACACGTATAAGGAGTGTCGCTCTTAGTTTTGGCGGGAAACAGCATGTCATTAATTACTATAATGGCTCACATTAAATCCAAAATCTTAAATGCAACACAAGCCTGCTCCAGGCTCCTACTGCTGGACAGAGCTAATTAATGACATGCATTAAATGACAGCTAGTTAGTTCAAACCCAAAATTTTACAGAAAGAATCTACCAGACTGCAAAATTGTAAGTGCTTAATGAAAATCATTAAAGGCAATAGAAAACACAAGCAATATAGGTTTTCTATTGCCCTTTTTTATTTGCAGATACAACAAGTCTATTTTAGTTCAACCGTGGCTCCGGCTCCTTCCAATTGCTTTTTGGCTTCCTCAGCCTCTTCCTTGGAGACAGCTTCTTTAATGGTGGAAGGCACTTCATCCACCTGGGCCTTGGCTTCTTTGAGCCCCAGTCCGGTCAGAGCTCGCAAGGCCTTAATCACTGCAATCTTGTTGTCCCCTACTCCAGCGAGCACAACATTAAACTCGGTTTGTTCCTCTTCCTCAGCTGCTCCTGTATCTGCAGGGGCAGCACCTGCCGCGCCAGCTGCAGCTACAGGAGCTGCAGCTGAAACACCAAATTTTTCCTCTAGTTCCTTAATGAACTGAGAAAGTTCCAAAACAGTCATGTTAGAAATAAAATCAATTACTTGCTCCTTGCTCACTTCAGACATTAGGTCCTCCTTAAAAAATACTTTTGACTTTGGCTAATTTTGTTCTTTTTGATCTCGTATGCCTTGCAGGGCAAACAACAAATTACGCAACAGGTTGGCAAACAAGCCTACAAAATTGCTGGGTACTGCATTGCAAGTTCTAAGCAGAGTTGCCAGCAATTCTTCCCTGCCAGGCAACTTGGAAAAACTTACAATATCCTCGGCACTTAGCATCTGCCCCTGATAACTGGCAAAGCGCAAGGCAAACTTTTTGTTAACCCTGGCAAACTCGGCCAAGACTTTAGCTGCCACCACTGGGTCGTCAAAACCCAATGCCAAGGCACAACAATCTTTGAATTCATCCTTAATCACCTGGTGGGGACTATTTTCCAGGGCAAGCCTGGCCAGGGTGTTTTTGACCACCTGGAAAGAGACCTTGTTTTGCCGGAGCTTGCTACGCAACTCTTCGACCTCTTCCACTTTGAGCCCCCTAAAATCGGTGACTAGAGCAATACTGGCATTGTTTACCTTTTGATGAAGTTCATCAATAATACTTGCCTTTTCCGCCCTGTTCACTTGCTCCTCCTTACAGAATAAAAACGAGCCAAAGTTGGTCTCGGCAGGCAATTAAGGCTAAGGCCACCTGCTGTCTTTGACTCCTATTTTTTTAAGGTGTTCATCAATCCAGCAAATTGCGGATGGACGCGGTATCTATCTTAACTCCTGGCCCCATGGTTGTGGAAACCGCCAGAGCCTTGAAGTAAGTGCCCTTGGCTGTACTAGGCTTGGCTTTGTGCAAACTGTCCAGCAGGATCTGTAGATTTTCTAGAATCTTCTGGGCCCCAAAGGAAACCTTGCCCAAGGGTGCATGCACTACCCCGGCCTTATCCACTCTATACTCAACCTTGCCAGCCTTAAGCTCCTGGATCGCTTGCTGTAAATCAAAGGTCACTGTGCCTGTCTTGGCATTGGGCATCATGCCCCTGGGGCCCAATATGCGGCCCACCTTCCCCACCTGGGACATCATATCCGGGGTGGCCACTGCCTTGTCAAAATTTAGCCACCCTTGTTGGATTCGTTGCACCAAGTCCTCGGCACCGGCCTCTTCAGCACCAGCCTGCAGGGCCTCCTGTTCTTTTTCTCCCTTACAAAAGGCTATGACCCTGACCTCTTTGCCCAGGCCATGAGGCAGTGTCACCCCCCCCCTGACCATTTGGTCCGAATGCTTTGGATTCACACCTAGGCAGACCGCAACATCAAAAGTCTCGTCAAATGCAGCAAAAGCTGAAGCCAAGGCTAGAGAGACACCTTCTTCAAGGGGATATTTGTTGTTTCTGTCAATCCCTGCACTGGCCTGCCTATATTTTTTCCCGCGTTTTGGCATGTCTTACTCCAAGCTATTTTGCCACTTCAATGCCCATACTTTGGGCGGTACCCATTATGGTCCTTACTGCCGCTTCCATATCATTGGTGTTTAAATCTGATAATTTAATCTGTGCTATTTCATTGACCTGCTCCATGCTCACCTTGCCTGCTGTGCTTTTTTTGGGCTCTGTAGATCCTTTGTCAAGTTGAGCTGCTTTTTTTAACAAAATTGAGGCAGGCGGAGTCTTGGTGATGAAGCTAAAGGAGCGATCCTTATACACTGTAATCACAACCGGAATAATCATACCCTTTTGATCCTGGGTCTGGGCATTAAATGCCTTACAAAACTCCATGATATTCACTCCGTGCTGCCCCAAGGCAGGGCCCACTGGGGGAGACGGATTTGCTGCCCCTGCAGGAATCTGTAATTTTATCTTGGCTAATATTTTTTTGGCCATGTCGCCACCCTTTAAATTGCTAACCAGTTATTTTTTGGCTAAATTCAATCTGGCCTGGTTTAATCATTGACTCTTGGTTACTTGCACAAAGTCTAACTCTACCGGGGTATTCCTGCCGAATATGGAGACTGAGACCTTTAGTTTACCCTTGTCTTGATTGACTTCCTGCACAAAGGCATCGAAATTTGCAAAAGGTCCGTCCACTACTTGTACCTTGTCTCCAGGCTGAAAACTAAACTTGGGTCTGGGCTGCTCTTTTCTGTCCTGAATGGTTTGCAAGAGCTTTTCAGCCTCATCATCGCGCAAGGGAACTGGTTTTTCTTTATCTCCTATAAAGCCGGTCACCCGAGGCAGGTTCTGTATCATATGCCAGGTTTGGTCTGTAAGCGTCATCTTGACTAGAACATAGCCTGGATAAAATTTCCTGGTGCTGGTTTTTTTCTGTCCTTTGACCATTTCTACAACTTTCTCAGTAGGTACAATGGCCTCCTGGATTAGTCCCTGCACTTTTTCCTTGCGGATCATCTCCTGAATGGACTTCTCCACACGCTGCTCATATCCGGACAAGGTTTGTACAATATACCAGCGCGGTCTGGGGGTATCATGTTCACTACAGTTCATGTACCAGCCTAAGGTAGAATGATTTCTACGATTTTGGCCAAAGCCACATCTACCAGGCCCAGAAATATAGCTATCAAGGTCACCAAGAATAATACTGAGCCTAAAGTAGCCAAGGTCTGTCTGCGGTCCGGGTAGGTGACCTTCTTCATCTCAACCTTGGATTCTTCAAAAAAATCTCTGAACTCGGAAACTTTGGCCGCAATCTTATTCCTGGGTTGCGCCTGTTCTTTGGCTGTCTTTTTTTTTGTCATAACTTAATTTGGCAGGCCAGGAGGGATTCGAACCCCCAGCCCTCGGATTTGGAGTCCGATGCTCTGCCGGTTAGAGCTACTGGCCTGCAATGTAAAAAGTATTAATAAGTCTAAGGCTATTAAAAGGCAATTATTAAGCATTACAACCAAGTTATCTCATTTGCCTTCTTTGTGCGGCAAGTGAGCACCACAACTAGCACAATATTTCTTTAATTCCAATTTAGCAGTGGTATTTTTTTTGTTCTTTGTGGTGGCATAGTTTTTTCTTTTGCACTGTTCACAACGCAATTGAACCTTGACACGCATATGCTACTCCATTATTTCCGAGACCACCCCGGCGCCCACTGTGCGGCCGCCTTCCCTG
>CAZLUR010000007.1:51125-51302 GCA_964562725.1 uncultured Desulfohalobiaceae bacterium
TCACATGCGGCTTCTTCCTCTGAAACTTCTCCTTAGCCATATTTACCCCCTGGTTTCAACAAGTTATGTCTAGAACACAGACCACTGGCCCACACGCATCTACAATCTGCAGTAGGAGCTTTTGTGGAGCCCACGACCGGACTTGAACCGGTGACCTCTTCCTTACCAAGGAAGTGC
>CAZLUR010000008.1:0-37549 GCA_964562725.1 uncultured Desulfohalobiaceae bacterium
GACGCCTTCGAGGGAAATGCCATGCTTTTGCATCCAGTTTTGGTAGCGCTGAAAATCGTTCCCAGCCTGGGAAATCAGGACAGGCTTTTCTTCAAGCAGGGACAAGGAATAGGCGATATTGCCTGCTGTACCCCCGAATTTTTCCTCCAGGTCCTGTACCAGGAAACATACATTCAGGATGTGTATCTTATCCGGCAGGATATGATTGGAGAACTTATCCGGAAAATTCATAATTCTGTCGTAGGCCAGTGATCCTGAGATATAGATATACATAAGCTGCCTTGGATGTTTTTAATCTACTTGGTTTACAGGGATACTTCCAGGTCAACTCCGAAGCCGGAGCTCAGCGGTCCCGGCTCCGGCCAGAGCGAGGCGCTCTCAGGCAGTAGGCTAGATTTTACAGGCTGTGCGCAGGTCCTGGACTGCGTCGGTTTGTTCCCAGGTAAACTCCGGGTTTTCCCGGCCAAAGTGCCCATAACAGGAGGCATTTCTGTATATAGGCCTTTTCAGGTTCAAACGTTCGATAATAAAGTAAGGCTTTAAGTTGAATACTTCTCGTACGGCTTTAGTCAAGGTCTCATCATCCACCTGGCCGGTGCCCCTGGTGGTTGCCAGTACTGAGACCGGGTCTGCCACGCCGATCACATAGGCCAGCTGGACCTCGCACTTTTCTGCTAGTCCAGCAGCTACAACATTTTTGGCCACATAGCGGGCCATATAGGCTGCAGAGCGATCCACCTTGGAAGGGTCTTTACCTGAGAATGCTCCCCCACCGTGGCCACCCATTCCTCCGTAAGTGTCCTGGATGATCTTTCTGCCGGTCACGCCACAGTCTCCCATGGGTCCGCCCACTACAAATCTGCCGGTGGTGTTGATAAAAATGCGCAGTTTGTCGTCAATAAGCTCCTGGGGCAAGGTGTGCAAAACCACTTGTTTTTTGATCCCGGCCTTGAGGTCTTCGTAAGTCACATCATCATCATGTTGAGCAGAAACCACCACGTTATTGATGCGCACAGGCTGACCATTTTCATACTCCATGGCCACCTGAGTCTTGCCGTCTGGGCGCAGAAAATCCAAGATGCCTTTCTTGCGCACATAGGTCAGTCTGCGGCTTAGCTTGTGTGCCCAGTAAATAGGGGCAGGCATCAAGGTATCTGTTTCCTTGCAGGCGAAACCGAACATCATACCCTGGTCTCCTGCCCCCTGTTCTTCAGGACTTTTGCGGTTGACGCCCATGGCTATGTCTCCAGACTGTTTGTCGATGGAAGAGATCACAGCACAGGTCTCCCAGTCAAAACCCATTTCCGAGCTGTTGTAGCCGATGTCTTTCACAGTCTGCCGAACCACCTGAGGCAGGTCAGCATACCCGGTTGTGGTTATTTCTCCGGCAATGAACACTAATCCTGTGGTGACCAGGGTCTCACAGGCCACCCTGGACTCAGAGTCCTGTACAATCAGGGTGTCTAGAACAGCATCTGAAATCCGGTCTGCAACCTTATCCGGATGGCCTTCGGTAACAGATTCAGAGGTGAACATGTACTTTCCGTCTTTTCCAATCATTGCTCTACTTCCTTTTTTTCTGGTTTCAGCTTCAGAGCCCTTCAAGCAACACAGGATGCTATCCTTGTCGTCGGTTTGTAAGGCTTGCAGCTTAGTATTCGTAAATTTAGCTGATTGCAGCCTGCATTATAAAAGAATTCAACATAGTCAGTTTGGTAAATTTATGGGCCAGTACAATTAAAAATTCTATTTTGAGTTGTGTGGTTTGACTCGAGCCAAAAAAAACAATAATTTAAAAACATTAAGCTTTTGTAAATTTACGCCTCCTTTTGATTATCTAAATTTCTACCAAAATACTCCCAGGATGTCAAGCTTTTATTTGCTGCAAAGCCTAACTGAAAAATAGTTGTTTTAAAAAAGAGAAACCTTTTTATTATAAAGAAAAAAATTATAATTGTTAAATACATATATGTAACAATAAAAATTTAGATAAATTGAAAAAATATAAATCAAAAAAATACAATAAAATATATAATAAATAGAAATTACATTTTAATATTATGTAGACATTTAAAACTGTAAACATTAAATAAATTGATTATAATCGATACATTTTAAAATTATTATAAAGACTAAATTAAATCTATGTGACATCAATATGGATTTATCTTAAGATATAAAAAGGTCTTATTATAGTGTTGCCCGGTGTTGTTTATACTGATCTTTCTTCAAGGTTGTTTAATTTGAAGCTGGTTGCAAGTCGACAAAAACAGGGCAGTTTGAATTTTTCAGTAAGCAGTGTATATTCAATTTATATTAAGATATATGACTGGTTTTAATAATTTTAAATAATTGGTTAGCCAATTGCTATGAGTGTTTAGTATTTTTTTAATTAAAAGACTTGATCACTGTTTTTATAAATTGCTTCTTTTATTTTTGCTTTGTTCTTAGCTATGTCCATATTTTTAGAAATATACTCCATTGTGTGAAATACTTCAGCTCCACTTTTATCTGTAATTAATATCCTTGAGATGCCTATTTTGCATGATGGGCAGCTGACTAAAATTTTAATATTATTCCCATTCTTGGATGTTATATCTTGTAATGATTCTTTTTTTCGTTTCCGTAATTTATTATATACTTGTGGGCTTGTCAGTGCTCCCAGGCCACTTTCTGCACAACAATACTCAGATATATTTACATTTGTTTGCATTATGTCTTCAAGCTTTTGGCAATATATTTTGTCTGCCTGAGTATTATCAACTGTACTAAGTGCAGTATGGCAGGAAGAATGAAATATAATCTTGTCATTGCCGGCTAGAAGTTCATTATTAGAAGCCTTTAAAAAGGGATGCAGAAACTGGAAGATATCCTGCATGGTAATGTTGGCTGATAACTCCTTTTGCAATGGATAGTTTTCAAAGGCAGCCCGACATGTTCCACAAGAAGTAAGCAGGTGCTGGATCTCTAGGTCGTGTCTTTTGGCCTGGGCTGTCAACTCTTTGAAGTGATCAATATTATTGACCATATTGCGATTAAATGTCTCGGTGCAACCTGCAGAGAGCATGGGATAACCGCAGCATTTATGTTCCTTGGGTAGCAAAACCGCGAAGCCGTTATCTAACAAGTGGTAAATTGAGGCCAAGGCTATACCGGAAAAGAAGAGCCCAGCCCCGCATCCAGGAAAGAAGATCACTGCTTTGGGCCGGCCTGCTGGTCTAATAGGTAGAAATAGATTGCCTGCGCTTAAATCCAGGATATCGCTTAATTGCTGCCGATCCAGCCTGGGACCGGGATCCTTGAATATGGGGTTTTGTAGCCTGCGCTTCCAAAATGATGGCAAAAAGCGCACCGCCTTACTTTGGATGTTTTGGCCTAAGACCGCGGCCTTGGCTGCCAGTTGGATTCGTTCCGGTTCTTTGCCTAGGAGATTGAGCACCTTGCTTTTAAGACCCAGACCGTGTTTGGCCTCTCTTTCCAAGTAGGAGCGCAGTTCAATGGTCACTTCTGCACTGTCTATCTTTACCGGACAAGTGGCCATGCATTTGCCGCAGGCTGTACAATAGGCCATCATCTCCTGCAGTTGAGCTAGTAGATCTTGGTCCAGATCACTTGAGCCTGTAGCAGCCTGGGTATAAAGCAAAGCCTCCAAAAGAAGCCCCAGACTGATATTCTTATTTCTGGGGTGGTGTAAAAAGCCCTTTTGGGGGTAATACATGGGACAGACCTGCTTGCACTTGCCGCACCTGGTGCAGATTTGGATATGTTTGAGCTGCCTGGCCAGCTGCTCCTTGTGTGGCAGGTCTGCTATGGAAAAATCCTGGATCAGCCTGTCCCAGGAAATAGTGTAGGGCGCAATTACCAGCTTCTTGCTGGAAAGCTTTTCCGGGTTCATGATGTTGTCAGGATCCACTATAGCCTTGTATTCTTTTAAGGCCTGGATCTTGTCCGCAGACAGATACTTGATCTTGGTTATTCCAATGCCGTGCTCACCAGAGACCTGGCCGTCTAAACTCAAGACTTTGGAAAATATTCTGTCTACTGCCTGTTCGGCTTGGCCGTGCATCTGGGGATTGTTGGCGTGCACCGGAATATTCACATGGCAATTTCCGTCTCCGGCATGCATATGGTTGGCAATTTCCAACCTGGAAAAGAAAAGTTCCTCTTCTACTTGCTGCAAAGCACTTTTTTGTTCAGGGTAGCGGTGAAACAGGTCCTGGAAAAAATAGTGGATCTGCAGGGCAAAATCCTGTTCGCCTGGCACGAATTCCAGGATTTCTCCCTGGAGTATTCTGTTGGCTATATCCGTTTCCATCTGTAAGAACTGGTCTCTGGGGTCGATTGCAGGAAGTTTACCTGCTTTGTGCAGGGCTTCCAGATAAGCCAATGCCAGGTATTTGAGGTTAATGGACTCCAAAAAGTCAGAAAACTCAGGGATTTTATCCAGGGGGATAACAATGTCCTCATTTATTTTGAACCCGCTGGTCTTTTTGGAAATGGCGCTTAATCTGTGTCTATCCTCCCAGTACTGGGCTGCCTGCACCCGGTTCTGGGCCACCAGGATATCCACATTGTCGTAATGCTCAGCAATGTCCACCAGGGTCCAGACAGTATCCCGCAATATTCGCTTATTATTGGAGTCCAACTGGATCAGCAGTACAGATATGGGCTCACCTTCATAGCGGTTGGACTTTTTTTCATATTGTATGGCCTGGACATACTTAACCCCGAATTCTTCCAGGGCCGACATGGTGACCAGGTTGGATTGCTCTCGGATCCGGTCCCTTAAGTGCACCAAGTCTTTGATCACCAGGGCTGCGTTGTGCATAGAGGAGCCAAAGAATTCCAGGCAGAGGGTTTGAGAGTATTTGAGCTCCGGGTGCAGCGTGAAGCAGGCTTCGGTGATAATGCCGTCCACTCCTTCTTTTTGGACTCCGGGCAACCCTCCCAAAAATTTGTTGGTTACATCCTTGCCCAGACCTGGGCTGCGGATGTCCTTGCCTTGAAGTCGGACCTTATCCAGCAGATCACCTTGCTGGTCCAGGATCTGGAAGGTCACTTCCTGGTCCTGGTAGATCTTATGCCAGGGATGGTCCTTGTGCACTACCTGGATGATTTGGCCGTCAGGACGGACCATTTTATAGCTGTAGATATTATCCAGGGTGGTGCCATATTCAAAGGCATAAGGTCCGCCTGCATTCTCAGCAATGTTTCCACCTAATGAGGAAGCAGACTTGGAGGCCGGGTCCACTGTGAATAATAAACCTTTTTCCTGGGCCGCCTTGATAGCCTCCAGGGTAATGACCCCGCTTTGGGCACAAAGCAGTCTTTGCTTTGTATCCACAAGGAATATTTCCTTCAATCTAGAGGTGCTGAGGATAACTGATTTGCGCAGGGCAGGTACAGCTCCGCCAGTCAGTCCTGACCCCCCGCCTCTAGGTACGATATAAAAGCCAAGATCTCGGGCTAAAAGAATGACAGACTGGACCTGCTCAGTGCTTTCCGGAAAGATGACCAACAAAGGGAGTTCCATAATCAGCCCTGTGGCGTCAGTGGCGCATTGGACTAAGGCATGCGGGGAGTCCACGACATTTTCTGCAGGCAGGTAAGCTTTAAGCCTGTGGATAATCTCTTGTTTTTGCTTTTGCAGTATTTGAAATTCATCCCAGAAATCCTGAATCTTATCCTGGAAAAATTCATAATCTTGCTCTGAAAGGCTGGGCTTAAACTCTTCCAGTCTGCCCAGTACGCTGCTTTTGACTGTTTCGGGCTGCACAAATGGATTGCTGTACAGCACAAACAACTCTGAGGCCAAATCCAAACCAGTGCTTTGCAGCTCCATGGACCAATTATAGAAATTGTCCGGTTCTATCTGCAACACAGTAGCAATTAGCCTGTTTTCAGATATGTTGATATGTGGGTTATGTATATTCATAGATAAAAATCCGTATATGTCCTCCTCATTTTTGGCCGCTATTTAATGCGCGTGTTTGAGAATAATTGAGGCTTGTGCAGCGACTGCAGTTTGAACCGAGCCAAGTTCAGGCCAAGGGAGGAGTAGAAATATGTTTTGGATTTTGCTTTATATTTTGTCTAAAGAATTAGAAAAATGTATCAGCGTGACATTTCAGCTGTGCCGGCTCAGCTGCCATGAGCTTCAGCCTTATCCATTTTGGGACTCGCACAGTACACAAATAATGGAAACTTCGATGCAAAATCTTGAATTTGCATGCTTAATTGCTGCAGCTTGGTTTCATTCTTTCTGCTTTGTAAGGCCTGGTCGATCCATTGTGCTATGCGGGTCATATCTTCTTCCAGCATGCCTCTGGTAGTTACCACAGGCGAACCCAGGCGGATTCCAGAAGTCACCGAGGCAGGTTGTGGGTCAAAGGGCACAGAGTTTTTGTTAACGGTTATACCAACCCGGTCCAGGACCAGTTCTGCCTCTTTGCCGCTGATACTTTTGTTCCTCAGATCCAAAAGCAGCAGATGGTTGTCAGTGCCACCGGAGACCAGGTTATAGCCCATATCAGACAGACTGCTGGCCAAGGCCCTGGAGTTGGCCAGGATCTGTTCCTGATAAATTTTGAATTCAGGGCGCAGGGCCTCGCCAAAGGCAACTGCCTTGGCAGCAATGACATGCATGAGCGGCCCGCCCTGCAGTCCAGGGAAGATTTGGGAGTCCAGGACCTTGCCTACATCCTGATTGCTCAGGATAAACCCGCCCCTTGGGCCTCGAAGGGATTTGTGCGTAGTAGAAGTCACAAAATCTGCTTCCTTAAGGGGAGAAGGGTGCAGGCCTACTGCCACCAAGCCGGCAATATGGGCCATATCAACTAAAAGTTTGGCCCCTACCTGGCTGGCAATTTGCTTGAATCTGGCAAAGTCGATACTGCGCGGATAGGCGCTGGCCCCGGCTATGATCAGTCTGGGCCTGTGTTTTTGCGCTAACTCCAAAACCTGTGCATAGTCTAGGGTCTGGGTCTCAGGGTGCAGCCCGTAGGAGACTCCCTTGTAGAGCTTGCCGGAGAAGTTGACCTGGCTGCCGTGGGTTAAATGTCCGCCGTGCGACAAATCCATGCCCAGTACAGTATCTCCGGGCTGCAAAAAACCAAAATAGACTGCCATATTAGCCTGGGAACCGGAGTGGGGCTGGACATTGGCATATGAAGCCTGGAAAAGTTCCTGCACCCTGCTGCGGGCCAGGTCCTCCACTAGGTCTGCATGTTCGCAACCGCCGTAGTATCTCTTGCCGGGATAACCTTCAGCATATTTATGAGTCAGGCAACTGCCTGTAGCTTCTCTGACCGCAGCTGAAGTGAAATTTTCCGAAGCGATCAGTTCTATGGTGTTCTGCTGTCTCTTTTTTTCCAGTTCTATGGCCTGCCAGACTTCAGGGTCTTGTTTTTGAAGTTCTTGTCTAATGTACATGATAAAAGTTAGCCTTTAATAATAATTATATAATAATATTAATGCCTTGTTGGAAAACGGCCCTTGTCCTTTTTTCGGCTTAAAATACCAGATGGATGCTTGATACACTTAGCGCAGGCCTGGGGGGTTTACGCCGCGAGGATTTATATAATATACACTTGAATAATGCCTATGTCAAATTGTGAGCAGATTTTGTGTGGTTTTCATTAACTTTTTTGTAAAAACCTTAAAAATAAATATGTTATAAGCCATGATAAGCTTTCTTGGATTTCTTTCCTGCTTAGATGGGCATTTTTTGTTTGACCATAAGTCAAGGGGAGAGTATGGAAGAACATACCCTTTGATTCCAAGATTCAAGTCCAGTTCTGTCTGATTGTCTGTTTTGAATATTTCAAATTTTAGCCAATAAAAGGGGTCTGCTATGGGCAAAAAAGTGGTCATTGATCAAGAAGAATGCATCGGCTGCGAGAGCTGTGTGGAGGTCTGCCCAGAAGTCTTTGCATTTGATGAGGATGAGGAAAAGGCTTATGTGATTCAGGAGGAAGGCGGTCCTGAGGATCTGATTGAAGAGGCTATAGAGACTTGCCCTTCAGAGTGCATCCACTGGGAATGATGGCTGTATATTGTTCAGCAGCAGGGTTTTGAGCAAGGCAAGCTAAAAACCCTGCTGGCCTGTTTGCTGCAATGACCTTATTATTCATCCTCTAACCTGCGATATAAGGTGCGCCTGCTGATGCCCAGGATGGCTGCAGCCCGTCTTTTGTTATTTCTGGTCTTTTGCAGCACATACTGTAGATAACGTTTTTCCAATTCCTGCATGCTGGGCAACATTTCTTGATTGTTCAAAAGATCCTCCCAGACATCGATTTGTGCGGTTCCAGGCTTGCTGGGCTGGCGGTTTTTGCTTTGCCTGATGCGGGTGGGCAGATGCTCCAGGTCCAGTATCTGCCCGGTACAAAAGGTAACCGCACGTTCAATGCTGTTCTGCAATTCCCGCACATTGCCAGGAAAGGAGTACTCCTGCAGGCACTGCAGGGCTTC
Organism: uncultured Desulfohalobiaceae bacterium; assembly: GCA_964562725.1. Taxonomy (GTDB): domain Bacteria; phylum Desulfobacterota; class Desulfovibrionia; order Desulfovibrionales; family Desulfothermaceae; genus CAZBUB01. The sequence continues at coordinate 8,473 of CAZLUR010000008.1, forward strand.
TTCTGAAAATCCCTGGATGTCTTTGTTCAGTTGCAGATTGCAGCGTTGCAGGAAATGTGCGGCCAAGAGCTGGATATCGCCGTGTCTTTGCCTTAAGGGGGGCACCTGCAGACTGAAGGTTTCCAGCCTGTAAAACAGATCCTCCCTGAAACCACCTTGTTGAACAAGTTCTTCCAGATTCTGATTGGTGGCGCAGATGACCCGGACGTCTACTTTTTGCTCTTTGCTGGCACCAACCGGCCTGAAGGTACCATCCTGCAGGATTCTGAGCAGTTTGGACTGCAGATTATAAGGCATTTCTCCAATTTCATCCAGAAGCAGGGAACCTTGATTGGCATGCATAAACAAGCCCTGGCGTTTTTTGACTGCGCCAGTAAAGGCTCCTGCCTCATGGCCGAAGAACTCACTTTCCAGCAAATCTGCAGGGATGCCTGCGCAATTGATGGCCAGGAAAGGTGCCTGGGCTCTGTGGCTTCGGTCATGTATGGCTTTGGCCACCAATTCCTTGCCTACTCCGCTTTCCCCCTGGATCAAGACCGGGCCCTGGGCCTGGGAGATCTTCTCTATCTGCTGGAAGGTAAGGCGCATAGCCTGGCTTTGGCCGATCATACCCTGAAAATCAGAGCTCTGAATTACGTTCCTGTACTTGTTAACCTCGGCTAGCAGCCTTTTGTTTTCCAGGATCCTCTGTATGCATAGCTGTAAATGATCCAGGTCCAGGGGTTTGGTCAGGAAATCGTCCGCCCCGGACTTGAGGGCCTGCACAGCCTGGGGGATACTGCCAAAAGCGGTAATTATCAAGAAACCAGGTCTGGAACAGAAGTCCTTGCTCCAGCGCAAAAGTTCCATGCCATCCGCACCAGGCAGTCTGAGATCGCTGATGACCAGCTCTGGTGCCCAGTCAATCAGCAGGTTATAGGCCTCCTCAGCCCGGGCTGTGCTTTTTACAGCAAAACCGGATTCTTCCAGTTCTTCGGTGAGCAATTGCTTCAGGCTCTGGTCATCCTCCACGAGCAGGATTCGCTTTTGGTCGTTAACTACCTTGTCCTGGGACATGGTTTGTTTGCTCCTTTTGCAAAAGCTGTTTTTCACTCTGTAGGGCAATGGTCAAGTACAAACAGGCGCCTCCTAGTTGTGAATCCAGGACCTGGACCAGACCAGCATGTTCCTGGGCTATACCGTGTACCACAGACAGGCCCAGGCCTGTGCCTTGAGCATCATGCTTAGTGCTGAAAAAAGGCTCGAAAATTTTGTCTTTGTCCTTTTCCTGGATGCCTGGTCCATCATCTGCTACCCAAAACGCAACCTGTCCCTGATCTGCTCCGGACCAGCCCAGGATGATCCGGCTCACTCCCGGAGCCTGGAGGGAGTTGCGCAAAAGGTTAACCAAGGCCAGTTCAATGCGCAGTTGATCAACAAAAATCTCCGGTCCTGGGTCAGGCCCCTGCAATTCCAGAGAGACTTGTGAATGGTTATGTTTTTCTATCAGTGCAGCCGCTGCCTTGGCCAGACTGGAAGAGTTGCGCCAGCGCCTGCGTTGCCTGGAGGCCCGGCCGAAGTCCAAGAGTTGTCTCACTATATGTTCCATGCGCTGCACTTGGCCCAACACGTCCTGCATGCTTTTCTGCAGTGCTTTGCTCAGGTTTTTATCCCGCAAGCAACGTTGAGCCTGGCCTTGAATGACAGACAATGGGGCCCCGAGCTCATGGGCTACACCCGCAGCCAACTGGCCTATGGCAGCCATTTTTTCGTTCTGACGCAATTTGTTCTCCAGTTCCTGTTGGGCGTTTCTGCGCTGCACGATTTCTTCCTCGGCCTGGGATATACTATCCAGCATTGAATTCAAGGCCCGGGCCAGGGCAGAGATTTCTGCAGGGGCGCGTAAGGAGGCACGATGGGTGCGCTGGCCATTGCTGATTCTGGACATGCTGGAGGCCAGACTATGCAGGTGCTTGCCCACTGCACCGTGGAAGCCCACCAGAACCAGGGCGGACATCAAAAGACCTGCACCTCCAAGGCTATACATGGCCTGTTTGCGCATATCTGCTATGTATTGTTCGATATCGCTCCTTTTGCGACTGACCTGGAGCAGTCCATTGGTGGTCCCGGCAGTATCAAAAAGAGGCACAAAATATGAGTAAACCCGCCTGCCCTCGATCTCTTCATATTGGCCTTTGTTTTCCCCATTATTTGAGATCAACTGGGCTTCATGGTGCTGAGAGGAAGGGGCTGTGGCCCCCACAGCGGCGATGCGCTCGCCTTGAGAATTATAGACATAGGCCCCGTAGACGCGTTCTATGCGGAAAACAGACTGCAAAGCCTGGTTCACACTACCGAATCGATCCTTTTCTAAGCTGTAGCTAACCGGCATCCTAATCGCTCTAGCCACCAGTTGTACTTCTTCCTGCATATGGTTTTCAATGCTGTTTTCCAGGGCTTGCAGCCCTAAATAGGCGGCCAGACTCAAGGCCAACAACAAAGGCAAAATCACGCAGCAGACCAAGGCGGCTCTCAGGCTTAATCTGGAAATGAAATTTTTGAACATTGTCGGTCCTCCTGTAATTTTTGGGCTGCCTGCTCAAAGTATGAAATTTTAGACCGCTTCTAATTGCCTACTACAAAAAAGACACATGTGCAATTTTGACACAAACTCCTGGCCCGGCAATTAATAAAAGCCAGCCATAGTAAACATGTCAGGGGTATGGCAGGTATTTTAATTTCGTGCGCTGTACACCTCTCTCCTGACGAGTGCAAGTAGCTGTTTGCCGGGTGGTAAATAATTACATCTTGGAAAGTTAAGTCGTTTTGGCATATTGTATGCATATCAAAGGCCAAACTCAAATTTAATAAGGAGGTTCAGCAACATGCAGATCAAGAAATTGATGCAGGCCAAAAATTGGAGCAAGGTGTTGGGACTGTGTGTCGCACTGGCTGTTTTATTCTGTGCTGGTCAGGCCTTAGCCCAGGAAGGCCAGCAAGAGGGTCAACCTGAAGGTTATTCCCAGGATCAGAAGACAGATTTCAGCGACAATGAATTGCAAAAGTTCGCCAAATCATACTTGCAGATCCAGGACATTCAGCAGGAATACTCTGATGAGCTAAGCCAGATGGAGGACGAACAGGAAGCCCAGGAGCTGCAGGAGAAGTACACCCAGATGATGGTTGATGTTGTGCGGCAGGAAGGCCTGAGCGTGGAGGAGTACAATCAGATCGGCCAGGCTATGAACAGCAGTGAAGAGGTCAGGAATAAGATTGAGGGCATGGTAGAAGAGATGCGCTAACCTGCTCAATTGCTATTCAGGGCGGGATCGAAACCGGTCCCGCCTTTTTTTTGGCTGTGCCTGGGTAGTGCTTCTGCAACAGACCAGGGAAATGAGCCCACTAAAGGCAGAAGTCAAAAATGCGTCCCTTACAAGTTGAGTATTTCCCGGGCTTCCTGGGCTGTAGCCACTTCATGTCCATAGGCTTGCACAATGCCCCTGACCTGGGTCACCAATTCTGCATTGGAAGTGGCCAACACTCCCTTTCGCAGGTACAGATTGTCTTCCATGCCCACCCGGATATGCCCGCCAGTAATCATGGATAGCGTAGTCATGGGCAGAGAGCCCCTGCCAATGCCGATGGTGGACCAGGTTGCCCCTTTGGGAATATGTTCCAGGAAATGCAGATAAGCCTTGGGAGTGGCCGGAGCCCCCCAGGGAGTGCCCAGGACAAACTGAAAGTGCATAGGATCCGGCAGGAACCCTGCCTGGTGTAGGTGCAGGCAGGTCATGATCATACCCAGATCAAAAACTTCCAGCTCCGGTTTGACCTGGTATTCGTTCATTCGCCTGGCCGCTTCTTGTAAAAAGTCCGGAGGGTTGCTGAACACGGCGTTGCCTAGGTTGATAGATCCCGCATCAAATGAAGCAAGTTCCGGGCGTAATTTTAAAGGGGCAAGCCGTTTGTCTATGGGCAGATTCCGGCCAGGAATGCCGCTGGTGGTCAAACAGAGGATCAGATCTGTTTTTTCCCGTAAAGGCTCGACCACCCTCTTGTACTGATTTAGATCCTGGGTCCCAAAACCGGTCTCCGGGTCCCGGACATGGATGTGCACTATAGCCGCTCCGGCCTGCCAGGCTTCAATGGCCGATTTGGTGATCTCCTCAGCGGTTATGGGTATATAGGGAGTTTTATCCCGCATGATGCGGCTACCAGTGAGTGCGGCGGTGATGATGACCTTGGCCATAGGTTCATTCCTTGCAATAAGGCTGGGATATAAAAAAACTAAATCAAACCTTCATTGCTTAGTTCCAGGTTGATTTCAGCAATACTTCGGTCCAATAGAGCAATCAAGTCATCTATTTGTGTTTTGCTGATGATAAAAGGCGGGGCCAGAAGAATATGGTCGCCGTTTATGCCGTCGGCACCTCCAGATCCCGGGTAGACAATGAGTCCGTTCTTAAAGGCCTGTTTTGTGATGCGGTTGTTTACTTTGTGTTTGGGGTTAAAAGTTGTTTTGGTTTGCCTCTCCCGGACAAACTCTATTCCGGCAAACAGGCCCAAACCGCGGATATCTCCAACTATGGGGTGCTTATACAGGCCTTGCAGCTTTTCAAGCAGGAGCTGTCCCATTTCAGCTGAGCGCTGGACCAGGTCGTTCTCCTGGATGGTCTCCAGGACGGCCAGGGCGATGGCGCAGGACAAAGGGTTCTGGCTGTAAGTGTGCCCATGCACAAATGCCCCATTACCTTCCTTGATAGTCTGGTGGATGGGCTCAGTGGCCATGACGCAGAACAAAGGCGTATACCCGCTGGCCAATCCTTTGGCGCAGACCAGAAGATCTGGGCTGACCGACCAGTGATCCACTCCGAAATTGCGTCCGGTACGTCCGATGCCAGTCATCACCTCGTCTACAATGAAAAGAACGTCGTAGCGGTTGCAGATTTCTCGGATACGCTGAAAGTAACCGTTTTTGGGCACCAAGGCCCCGGCTGTGGCTCCGACTACCGGTTCGGCGATAAAAGCAGAGACCGAATCCGGCCCTTCATACAAAATGGCCCTTTCCAGTTCCTGAGCACATTCTAAGGCACAGTGTTCCGGAGTCCGGCCAAAGGGGCACCGATAGCAATAGGCCGGAGCAATATGCGCAGTATGCTGGATCAGAGGTTGATAATATTTGCGCCGGCCGGTATGTCCGCTCAAGGCCAGAGCTCCCAGGGTGTTGCCATGATAACTGCTCCATCTGGAAATGACCTTGTATTTAGAGGGAACCCCCCGGTCCACCTGGTATTGTCTGGCCATTTTAATTGAGGTCTCAATGGCTTCTGAGCCTCCAGACAGGAAATAGACCCAATTAAGACCATCAGGGGCCATACTCACTAATTTGGCCGCCAAGTCCATGGCCGCTTTGCTAGTGAATTGGGAGCCATGGGCGAAAGCTATTCTGTCTGCCTGCTCCAGCATAGCTTTTTTTACCTTTTTTGAACCGTGGCCGATGGAGGCCACCACTGCGCCGCAGCACCCGTCAATATAGCGCTTGCCCTCAGTGTCTAGGATATAGATCCCTTGCCCATAATCTGCTTCAGGATAATATTGGGTTGGATTGCGGTAAAAGACGTGATCATTAATTCGGTGTTGCACAGTCATGATTTTCCTTTGCTATTTAAGTCCCAGCTCAGATTGCTTTAGCTGCACCCAAGATTAGTTACTTATGGGTTTTAAGTAACAAGTGCTGGCAGGTCAGTGGGTATAGAGCAACCTAAACATTTTCAAATGAACAATCAAAATACCGGGGTCAGGACTTCTCTAGCCTCCAGCTGATCCCGGCGCAAGAGCTCAAATAGTTTGCGGCAAATAGGGCCTGGGGAGCCGTTGCCGATGGCCTGTCCCTGACATGTAACCACTGGCAGGGCGTCAATAGTGGTCCCAAACAAAATGACCTCTTTGGCCTGCATAAGGTCATCCGGCCTGAGATCGACCTCCAGGATTGCGTTTAGGTCGCCTGTATCCATTAATTCCTGGGCCAGATGCATGGCCCGGATCAAGGTGGTCCCGCGCAGGATACGTTCGAATCCAGGGACCAAAAGTTTGCAGTCCTGACTGACCAGGCCTAGATTTTCCGTGGGTCCCTCTGCCAAACATCCCTGTTCATTTAGACCCACAGTATAATCCACACCAAGATCAACAGCCTCTTTTTTCATTAAGGCATTTGGCAGATAATTGCAGCTCTTGACAGTAGAAAAGATACCAGGCTTGAGTGGAACCCTGCTAAAGGCCAGGGAGCAACCTTGTTCCCTGATTTGGGCTTCAGGTTCGCTCAGGCTGGTGGCTACAATGTATAGCTGAGAGCCTGTGCTGGCGTAAGGGTTCGGGGAGAAATCGCCTGGGCCGCGGGAGACATACAGGCGGATTAGGGCATCTCGCTTGTTGCCAGCACGGATGGTCTCCATGATGGCTTCCTGCATTGCGCTCCGGCTCATTGGCCAGTTTAGATCAATAAGTTCAGCTGAGCGTTGCAGTCGGTCCAAGTGGGCGCCTAGGAGATAGATGTTGCCTTGTACGCACTTAAAGGCCTCGAATATGCCGTCTCCGCGGTGGACCATGTGGTCATCTATGGGCACGAGCATCAGGGCCGGATCAGTAACAATACCTGCATACCAGGTAGAATACATGGACAGATATGTTTCCTGATAAACAGATCGATTATTTTGTAGATGTTGGACTGTGTCAGCAAAAGAGAGTCTGGGAATGGCAGGCATGGTCTTTCATCGCTCCTGGTTTAGTAAGGATTTAGTATTATAGAACTTGTGAGATTTTATTCCCGGTCAAGAATAAACAGTTGGCCTAGAAGGGCACTGATCAGTGGTTTTTGTGTACAGGTAATCAAAATTCTGCTCCCGGAGGGCACACGGCTCAGATCCACTTCATGATCATTGATAGATATTTGCAACTCATTCAAGGGCAAATAGTAAAATGAAATATCTTGGACATGGGCCTGACCCTCATCAATTATCATCCATCCATCTTGCATGTGGACCTTTTCTTTGTGTACCACATTGGGCAGCCCAGTGCCTGTGCCTTTACTCAAGGTGCGAATGGCCCTGAATCCACCTTCAGGATCCAGAGCAAACCAGCCTTGTACCGGAGTGCGCTCCACAGAATGGATGTAACACATACAGAGTATGTCATCAGCTGCAGCCATGGCTTGGTATAAAAGTTCGTTATCCTGTCTGGGCAGGCTGATCTGGAGCACAAGCACCTTATGGGTCAAAAGAGCGGCTGCAAGGACTATGCAGATTAACCCTGCTCCAGCCAACAGGATTTTTTTGGAGGTGCTCATTCCAGGTCCAGGCTGTCTTTATTTGTCAAGTTCTCAGACCAAAGCCTTTATTGGGAACAAAACCAGCATTGCGCATTTGCCTTTAAGTCGCTCTGTTTCAGGGTTATGAATTTTTTTCTGTCTACCATATTCTGCAGGAGATAGCCCGAATGGCAAAGACTGCAAAAAGAGTCCCCTTTAGTGAGCGCTTAAACCTTCAGCGTTTGCCTGTCTGCGGCTGCGGTGCCAGAAGAAGAGCAGGGCCATGCAGGCCACAGAGCCAAAGTTGACTGTATAATGCGGTAGATGCACTCCCAGCAGAGTTACTCCAGAGGGATTGACCAGGAGAAAGGCCAGGATGAGATAAATAAAACGTTCCCAGAGCAAGGTTTTGACCAGCCAATAGCCCTGAATGAACACAGACCAGCAGAACATGCCCAGGATACACATGGGCAGGATATAGGAGAGTTCCAGGGCATTAGTGTTTATCATCAGTAATTTGGGATTATAAATGAACATAAAGGGCAGGGTAAACGCTGCCAGATCCAGACGAAAACTCTTTAGCCCTGTCTTGACAGGATCTGATCCGGCAATGCCGGCTGCGGCATAGGCACACAGGCCTACAGGAGGAGTATCGTCAGCCACGATGCCGTAGTAAAAGACAAAAAGGTGCACTGCAATAATCGAGAGCCCCATGCCCATATTTTCGCTGATGTGCAAGATAGCTGGGGCAGTCATGGCGGCCATGATAATATAGGTGGCCGTAGTAGGCAGGCCCATGCCCAGGATGATGCAGGCAAAAACAGAGAAGAGCAGGGCCAGGAACAGGCTGTCTCCGGCAGCAGCGGATATCAAGGTGGCCATCTTCAGGCCCAGGCCGGTCAGGGTGACCACGCCAATAATGATTCCGCAGGAGGCGCAGGCTGCAGCGATTCCAGCCATGTTTTTGGCGCCGGCATCCAAAGAGGCAAAGATTTCATAAATAGTACGCCGCAGGGCATAATTAGTGGGGTTGCGTTGGTAAGCTTCATAGGCCGAGGCTTGGACCACTTCATCCTTTCCTCCTTGTTTGCGCGGGTAGGAGATATAGTGCCGATACAGATTATTTAGGACAATGACTCCAACTGCAGTCAGGATGGCCCAAGCTGCAGAAGTAGTCGGAGTCCAGAACCAAACCAGCAAGAGCCAGATGAGCACTAGTAGGGGGATCAGATAATGCATGCCGGATAACAATGTCTTCATTAAGGGCGGGGTCTCGTCTTTGGTCAGTCCGCGGATGTTTTCCTTGACAGCCTCCAGGTGCACGATGGAAAAAATAGCAGTATAGGACAAGATTGCTGGGATAATAGCTGCTTTGACTACCTCAAAATAAGAGATACCGATCATTTCAGCCATGATAAAGGCGGCTGCACCCATAATCGGGGGCATAAGCTGGCCGTTGGTGGAGGCGGCAACTTCTACAGCCCCAGCAGCATGGGGCTTGAAGCCCACCTTTTTCATTAAAGGGATGGTCATGGATCCGGTGGTTACGGTGTTGGCAATGGAAGAACCGGAAATTGAGCCCATGGCCCCGGAGGCGACTACTGCAGCTTTGGCTGGACCACCACGAAAGCGGCCCATGCTGGCAAAAGACAAATCTATTAGATATTCACCCGCCCCCATTTTTTCCAAAAAGGCCCCAAAAAGAACAAAAAGGAAGACAAATGTGGCTGAGACCCGCAGAGGCACGCCCCAAAGTCCCTCTCCAGTCATGAAGATATGATCGATGATCCTGCTTACACCGAAGCCGCGGTGGGCCAGTTCGCCCGGGATATAGGGACCGATATAGGCATAGACCAGAAAGATGATGCAGATGACAGGCAGAATGGGAGAGACACTGCGCCGGGTAGCCTCAAGGATCATAACTATTAACGTGCCGCCTATCAGCAGGTCATACCAGGCTGCTCTGCCCACGGAGTAGGCCACATGTTCGTAGTTTAAAAAGACGTACAGGGCGCTTCCCCCGGCGATCAAGGCCAGAAGGAGGTCATACCAGGGGATTTTGCCCTGCATTTTTTTTTTGCGGGCTGAAAAACTGAGATAACACAGCAAGAGAGCGAAAGTTAAATGAATAGAAAGCTGCTTGGCTCCGGGCAGCTCCCCGTAAAAGCCTGTGTATAGTTGAAAAATGGACATGGCCACTGCCAAGCAGGAAATGATAATGGGGGCTGTTCGGCCAGCCAATTTCCGGACCTGTCCACTGCCTTCTTGAGAGTTGCTGAAGCTGGATGCAGTGCTGGTTTGTGCTTGGCTAGGTTCAGGCATACACTCTCCATTCGGCTGCCCCAGTCATTTTGGGACAGATGCTTACAGTTTTTAGCGATGGACAAAAATGCGTCTGCCAAAAAAGTTGGCAGACGCAAGGGAGATGAGACTGGTAGGAAGTCAAATAGCCTAATCGATCACACCGGCCTCTTGCAAGAATCTTTTCGCGCCAGGATGCAGAGGAACGCTCATGCCTTCCATGGCCATATTTACAGAGATATCTCTGAATTTGGCATGTGCTTCATGGATTTGGTCCAAGTTGGAATACATGACCTTCATGATCTGGTAGACCAGGTCTTCATCCAGGTCAGCCCTGGCTGAGAGCATGGCCATTACAGCTACTGTGGGAGCATCTGCCTCCAGTCCTGGATAGCTGTTAGCAGGAACCACCTGTTTGGCATAAAAAGGGTACATATCTATGAGTTTGTCTACATTCGGGCCTTCAATGGGCAGGACTTCCACGTCCACCACTGTGGCTGTATCTGTAATCACAGCCGCGCCTACGGCCACTGTGAAGAAAGCAGCGTCCAGGCGGCCATCTTTTATGTAGTCCCCAGCCTGCTGAGAGCCGAGTTGTTCAGATTTTAGATCGTCCAGGCTCAAGCCCCAGGCCTCTAGAATCTGCTTGGCGTTTTCAGTGGTCCCGGAGCCGATAGGACCAACTGCAACGCGCTTGCCTTTAAGGTCAGCAACGGATTTGATGTTTGCGTCTTTGCGCACAATGACCTGAATGTGTTCCGGATACAATGCGGCGCAACCCAGGAGGTTTTTGACCGGTTCATCAAACATTCCTTCCTTGCCGTTGTAAGCATAGGATGCGATATCGTTTTGTAGAATAGCAAAGTCAGTTTGGCCTGAGGCAATCAGATTGGCGTTGGCCACTGAAGCACCTGAAGATTCAGCGGTGACTTTAATGTTTTGGTCTTGCAGGTTCTGGTAGGCCACCCGGGAAATAGCCCCGGCCATGGGAAAATACGCACCAGTAACCCATCCGGCAGCAATGGACACAAAGCGGCGTTCGCTGGCCTCGGACCAGCTGACATCCAAGACAAAGACTAGGGCCAGTAGTGTAGCCAAAAAGCAAATACCACATTTCTTAAACATTTTGGTCCTCCTTGTTGATGTTATAATCATTCCTTACAGGGCGATACGCGAAAAAGGCAAAACGTTTTGTTCAGGGCCATCCTCCTCCAGTTCTTGTCCTGTGATTTGAGGCCTGGGTTCAGCCAGCTTGCAGGTTAGCGCAGGGGTGGCCAGCCGTTTTGCACCTTGAGTTTTCTGCATGCGCTCGGTCAAAACCAGGACTGAGGACTGATTGTGTGCTTAAGGGCAAAGCTCAGAAAAAGATCATCTTTGTTTCCATGCTATTGCTTTTTTTTAATCAATTTAGATTGGGATTGCAAGCAATGTTTATATGGTAATAAACAGCGAACTTGCAATTTATAAATAAAGTTCGATATTTCAAATGATTAGCTTAAGATATATTTTTTGGCCAATATATGATTGTGACAGCGGGAACAAGTAGCTTCTGGCCAAGTCCAGAGTAAGAAGGTTATCGACCAGAAGCTTAAAAACTGTTAAATAAGAATTCGGTTAAGGTTTTTCTCGGGTATGGTGCCTTTTCAGATGCACTGACAAAAAGCCTTTTTACAGGTGCATTTGGTCATTGCGGACAGCGTATTATTGACTAGGAGAAAGATGCCTGCTTTGCGCTTTGTACATGCTGCAGATCTCCATCTAGCTGCCCCCTTTCGCGGTCTGAGCCTGGAGTCCCGGGAGCTTGGTCATAAACTGCGCCAGGCCTCTTTTCAGGCCCTGGAAAACCTTGTGCAGCTCTGTCTGCAACTCCAGGCCGACTTCCTGTTGATCTCCGGGGATGTCTACAATCAGGAGGATCGCAACCTGCGGGCCCAGCTGCGCTTCAGGGATGCCCTGGCCAGGCTTGGGGAACAAGGCATAGCCGTGTATATAGTCCACGGCAACCACGATCCCGCAGGCAGCACTGCCCAGGCTATCCAGTGGCCGGAAAACGTGCATGTCTTTAACTCAGATCATCCAGAAGTTGTGCCCTTTGTACGCGGAGACCAGACCCTGGCCCTGATCCATGGGGCCAGCCACACCAGGGCCAGGGAAACCAGAAACCTGGCCCGCAAGTTCCAGCGCAGCCCCGGGAACATCCTGCAAATCGGCTTATTGCATTGCAATCTGGGCCGCAACACAGGTCATGAGCCCTATGCGCCCTGTGAGCTGCAAGATATGTTGTCAGCAGACCTGGACTATTGGGCCCTGGGGCATATCCATTCTGCAGCCATCATGGCCCGGGACCCGTATGTGGTCTATCCCGGCAATATCCAGGGTCTGAACATCAATGAACAAGGTAAAAGGGGCTGTTATGTGCTGGATGTCCAGCCCGGATTCAGTCTGGAGCCCTGCTTTCACTGCCTGGATGCTGTGCGCTGGGCAGTAGTGGAAGTGGATATCCAGGATCTCAGCAGTGTGGATCAACTGGAAAACAACATTTTGCAGACCTTGCAGGCCCAGCAGGAGCAAGCCCGGGACCGGGGCCTGATCTGTCGGGTCATTCTCAGGGGCCGGGGTGGTTTGCACCAGATATTAAACAGCGAAGGCCACCAGGACGAGCTCCTGCAGCGCTTGCGGGAACATTATATAGATATTGAGCCCCTGCTCTGGATTAAGGATCTGCGCCTGGAGACAGCTTCAGACTTGAATCTGGAATCCAGGCGCAGGCAGGGGGATTTCCTGGGCCAGGTTCTGGCTCAGGAAGAAAAGCTCCTGGAACAGGAGGATCGTCTGCAATACATGCACAAAGACGTCCTGGCGGAACTCTTCCAGCATCGTCGGGCCAGGCATTTTTTAAAAGAATTGAGTCAAGCAGAAGCTGACGCCCTGCTTCAAAGGGCCAAACTATTGTGCGTGGATCTGCTGGAATCCGCTGACAATTCTTATCCCGATTAAACCAGGCATGCAGATTACAGAACTATACATCCGGGGCTACGGCATCTTCCAGGAGTGCAGGGTACAAGATATCCCTGCAGGCCTGAGTCTTTTTCTGGGGGATAATGAAGCAGGTAAATCCACCTGTCTTGGCTTTATCCGGGACGTGCTGTTCGGCGCCCCTGATGGCCGCAGCCGGGAAAAGACTTACCCGGCCCTGCGGGGAGGGCGCTGGGGAGGCAGCCTGGGCCTGGCCTGGCAGGATGGGGAGCGGTTGCTGATCGAACGCGGTCCTGGTCCCAGAGGAGGCAGGCTGACTGTAACCAGCTCCCAGGGGGAAAATCTGTCCCCGGAGGTGCTGGACAGGGTTCTGGGCGGTACCTCTCGGGAAGTGTTCAAAAATATTTATGCCTTCAGCCTCAGTGAGTTGCAAACCCTAGAGACTTTGAACAGCGACCGGGTCAGGGATGTTATTTACAGCGCCGGTCTCGGTGCAGGACTGTCTTCCCTGCCAGAGGCCTTAAAAGAGCTGGAGGTCAGAAAAGAAAAGCTGTTCAAGGTCAAAGGCCAGAGTCAGACCATAAATGCCCTGCTGGGCAAGATTGAAGAGGTGCGTTCCCAGCTCAGGCAAGCTTCCGGGGACATTGCAGCCTATGATCAAATAGTCCTGGAACTGCAGGATTTGGACAGCCAAAGGGAACAATTGAAGCAGGAACTCTCCAGTTTGCAGAGCCGGATCTCCATTCTTAGAAGCATGCAATCCCGCTGGGAAGAGTGGGTGGAATACCAGGAAATCTGCAGGGAACTGCACCAGCTGCCTCTGGTGTCAGATTTCCCGGACAACGGACTGCAGCAATACACTGAACTTGCTGATAAATTAGAGCAGTTCCATGAACGTCGAACAGAGCTAGCCCAGGAAGTCCAGATTCTGGAAGAGCGTTTGCAAGGACTGGTCCTGGACCAGAAGCTTTTGGAACAGGAAGAGCTGCTCCAAGCCCTGGTTGAGGATAAAAGCCGCTTTGTCCAGGCAGGGGAAGATCTGCACAGATTAAAGCCGGAGCTCAAGGCCAGACAGGATAGCCTGCAGGCAGTTCTCCGACGCCTGGGGCAGGGCTGGGATATCGATAAAATCAGGGAGTTCGACTCCTCTATGCAGGTCAAGGAAGATCTGGACAGATTTGCCAAGCTCTTAAGCGAGCAGGAGAATCTAAAGCAAAAGGCCAAAAGCAATTTAGAACTCCAGACCCAGGAGCTGATCAGGGTTGAGCAGAATGTGCAGACAGCCCAAAAGGAGCTTGCTGTCTGGGGCAGTGCACAGAGTCAGTGGGATCAAGCCCTGGCTGCACAACTCAGAAGGGAAAGGGACCGTTTTGCCCAGGCCCTTGCGGATCTGCCGGCCTGGAAGCAGCAATACGAGCAAAGCCGGCGCGACGTGGAGCGTATCCTGGCTGAGATCAATCCCGGCTGGAACAGGGAGGACCTGCAACATTTGGACACATCCCTGCAGGTCAGGGAACGCCTGAACAGGTTTGCCCAGGAGTTCAATGCCCTGGAGCGAGAACAAATGCGTCTGCAGCAGGAGCTGCGCTCCAGCCTGGATACTGAGCAAACCCTGCAGGAAAAAGAACAAGGCCTGTCCCGCCTGCTGGAAGATCTGGAAGAACCTGGTTTTCAATCCCTGGAGCAGGTGCGGGCAGCCAGGGCTGTGCTCCAGGAAATGCTCCAAAAGATAGCTGCCCTGGAAAATGCAAAGGTTCGTTTGCAGGCCTTGCAGGGCAGGCTGGAGGGCCTGCAGCGGGAAGGCCGGGCCTTGCAGTCAGAACCCGGAAAAAACCCTCTATTAACAATAGCTGGAGCAACCTGCACGCTTTTTTTTCTGATCATTTTTTTGCTGGCTGTACTTGGCATTATATCTTGGAATGCAGCCGGGCTGCCAGTGGCTACCTTTGGCTTGCTGGGCGGCGCTTTTTGGGGACTTTTCTTTAAAGAGAAAAAAAATCTGATCAGACAACGCCTTAAATTGTCACAAAAAAGAAATGCGCTGCAAGAGGAAAAGCAGAGCCTGGAGCAGGAACTCAATAAGATCAGCCAGGAAAAACAGGACCTGGAGCAAAAGATCCAGGCAGGTAAAAAAAAGTTGGGTCTGGCAGCAATAGACAGTGTTCAAACCCTAGAGGCTGATTTGGATCAAGCCCAGGAAATCCTGCAGCAGAGAAAGCGTTTGCAGCAAGAGCAGCAGGGTGTGCTGTCTGAGCTGCAAAAGGCCCAAAAAAAGACTCAGGCCCTGCAGGAAGAACAAGCTCAGAATGCCAGGGCTGTGAATACCCTGCTAGAAACCTGGCAACAGCAGCTGCAGGCTTTGGGCCTGAATCAGGAGCTAAAACCCGGGGCAGCAATGCGTATCCTGGACCGGGCAGAGACAGCCAGGTCAGAACTGGGCCATCTCCAGGAAGCAGAAACCAGGCTGGAGACATTGCAGGCCTTTGTCCAGGACTATGCCTTAAAAGCAGAGAGGCTTGCTGATGCTGAAGATTTATCCCGGGCCCAGAGCGAACAAGTCTTATCCGCAGTCGACCGCCATCTGCAACTGGTGGACCAAGAACAGGACAGGCTCAGGCAAAGAGATCTGGCTCAAAAGGAATTGGACAGACAAAACTTGGAATATGATCGCAGCCGAGAGGCCCAGGCAAAAGCCCGGCAGGAGTTGCAGCAAGCAGAGCAGGACCTGCAAAGCCAGCAGTCTGCCTGGCGCAGCTGGCTGCAAGAGCTGGGCCTGAGTCTGGCGCTTAGCCCTGAACTGGCCCGGGAAGCCCTGGTGGATATCCAGAAAGCCCAGGAGCTTCTGGCTGAACAACAGGAACTGCAGGACAAACAAGAGCAAGACCGCAAGCAAATAGAGGAATTCAGCGCCCGGGTCAGGGGCCTGGCCCAAAAGATTGGGCGCCAGGAGTCTCCAGAACATCTGCTGCTGCCCTTTTTGCAGGGTTTAAGCCAGGAACTGGAAAAAAACCAGAAAGATTCTGTGCGTGGTCAGGAGCTCCAGAACAGGCTCCAGGAAAAAAGACTCAGCCTGCAGGTGCTGGAGAATAAGATAAGCCAGTTGCAGCAAGACCTGCAAGGCCTGCTGGAGCAAGCCCGGGCCCAGGATGAGCAGGAGTTCCTGGAAGAGGGCCATATTCTGAAAAAAATTAAGCAGTTCCAGGACAGGCTCCAGGCCTTGGCCGGCAGCCTGATGCGGGGCATCGGCTACAGCGAGATGCAGACCGTGCAGGGTCTTTTTGCAGCCTGGAACAAGCCAGGCTTGGATCAGGAGATCCATCGCCTGGAGCAGGATATAGAAGATAAAGAGTCCCAGCGTCAGGAAATCTCCAGCCGGATCGGAGAGCTGCAGGCAGAAAGAAACCGTCTGGCCTCTGCAGATCATATCTCCAGGCTGCGTCAGGAAGAAGAATTTCTGCGGGAAGAACTGCAGCAGGCTGCTCTGCGCTGGAGCAAATACACCCTGGCCCAGCATCTCTTGCGCCAGGCCAAATCCAAGTTTGAGCAAGAGCAGCAGCCCCAGGTGCTGCGCACTGCAGGCAAATATCTGCAGCACATAACAGCCGGGGCCTACAGCGGGGTCTTTGCCCCCTTGGGTCAGGGTGAAGTCTATGCCCTGGATGCCCTGGGCCAGCCCAGATCACCAGAGGATTTAAGCCGGGGAACTGCAGAGCAGCTTTACCTGGCCCTGCGTTTTGGATATGTGCAGAATGCAGGCCAGCACGGGCAGAACCTGCCGGTGATCATGGATGATATCCTGGTCAATTTCGATCCTGCCCGGGCCAGGAGTGCAGCCCAGGCCATACGAGAATTGGCAGGAGAAAATCAGGTCCTTTATTTTACCTGTCATCCCCGGACCCTGGAATTGTTCCAGGAAGAAGTTCCAGAGGCAGCAGTGTTCGAATTATGTGCAGGGCAGATCAAACCCAGGCCAGAGCGAATATGTTAATTTTTTCCTGAACAATTGGGCAATCAAAAGTTCTTTGTTAATAGACTGGTTTTATTGACTATATTCAAGTCTCTAACTGTCTAAGTTCGTATTTGTCTTATCAGTTTGAATTTATTGCCTTAACCTTGAACGTTGAACCTTGAACTTTGAACTCTCAAGTGCACAAAGCATTGGAGGTAAATGGCATGTATGCTAATCTTTTCAGTCCCTTGAATGTAGCAGGCCTGACCCTGGCCAACAGGATCACCATGGCTCCCTTATATCTGAGCTATGCTGGAGAGGGCGGTACAATTTCTCCGCTCTTGCTGGAGCACTACCGTCTGCTGGGCGCCGGCGGGGCTGCTTTGATCACAGTAGAAAATACCACAGTGGATCATCCCACGGGCAGTGGCTCCAACAGGACGATCAGGATTGATACAGACCAGAACCTGTCAGGTTTAAAAGACCTGGCTCAAGTCATCCAGGGCCAGGGAGCCCTGGCTGGTATCCAGATCAATCATGCCGGGCGCTTTGCAGGGCTCCAGGAACCAGTGGCTCCCTCTGCAGTGGATACTTTCGGCAGAATGCCCCGGGCCTTAAGCATACCAGAGATCAAAGAGCTCCAGGACAAGTTCGCAGCCGCTGCCCTCAGGGCCAAGCAAGCCGGATTTGACATGCTGGAACTGCACGGGGGCACTGGCTATCTCCTGGCCCAATTTATCTCACCCCGCACTAACAAGCGCACAGATGCTTATGGAGGCTGCCTGGAAAACCGAATGCGCTTTGCTCTGGAAGTGCTGCAGGCAGTGCGTTCTGCTGTAGGAAGTTTCCCTGTGGGCTATCGTTTTCTAGCTGATGAATACCTTCCGGATGGGCTGGGTTTGGCAGAGTCTACCAGTTTTGCCCAGGCCTTATCCCAGGCCGGGATTGCTTACCTCTCAGTAATGGGCGGCACATATGAATCATTTGCACTGCCGGAGATCATTCAAAAATCCAAGAAACAGGGTTTTATGGCTGATCTTTCTGCTGAGATCAAAAAACATGTCCAGGTGCCGGTAATAACTGCAGGCAGGATCTCCAGCGGCACAACAGCGGAAAATATTCTGGCCTCTGGCCAGGCTGATCTGGTTGGCCTGGCCAGGGTGCTCTGGGCAGATCCCCAGTGGCCTAAGAAGGTGCAGCAGGGTCGCGAGCAGGAGATCATTCATTGCGATCCAGCCTGTGAAGATGTCTGCATGCAACTGGTTATTCAGGGTAAACCAGCCTATTGTCCCCAATGGCCGCCGGAGAAGACCAAGTACTTCAAGGAGCTGTTCAAATAGCGCTACTGACTTGCAGCATGAGCTGAAATTGAAATAGAGGAATCTATTCCCTGACAACCCTCCCCTCCTTGAAAAGGGAGGGGAATAAGAGGGAGTAACTCCTGAATGTCAGAACCTGGATCAAAAGCATGAGCATTGAATTTTGATTCCTCTCCCTGGTCAGAGAGGGGTTAGGGGAGGGTCGTGATACAGTTGATATATACCACAAACGACAGTGGAGCACCCCAACATGCAGATCCCGCAAAGCATAGTTCAAGGGGGCCTGGAAGAGGCCTGGAGCAGACTGCAGACCCTGGATCCTGAAGATGTCTGTCGCCGCTGCCTGGCCAATTACGATTCCCACCAGGGGGAGTACTCCTTTTGCAGTCTGGACCAGCAGATCCATATCCAGCTTGAACAGCGCAGCATCAGCTCCAACTCGGAGATCGGCAATCTCCTGGTCCAGGACTTTACCCAGCTGTTTTCCCTGTCAGCACTCTGGTATCTGCTGCAGGCCAAGGATGCGGGCTGCACCCAGAAACTGATCAAACCCCAGGATCTACCTGGCGGGGATATGTTTGCCAAGGGCAGCCATGTCCTGCCCCTGGATAAGCTGGCTTCCAGATTCGGTTCTGAACCTGACTCCCTGCCTAGAGCCGGTCAGCTTCTGGCAGGGGAAAGAATGGATCTGGGGGATGCTGCCCTGCGGCTCTGGCCCTTTCCCAGGCTGCCTGTGGTTATGGTGCTTTGGGCCCGGGACGAGGAGTTCCCTGCCCAGGTCTCCTTACTCTTGGATTCCAGCGCCAAGTTGCATCTGCCTGTGGACATCCTCTGGTCCACAGCTATGTTCAGCCTGGAAATTTTGCTCAGGCTTGAACAAATAGGTATGCAGTAGTCAAAACCGGATTGGCCCGGGAGCTGGTACATGCAAAAACTACTGGAAATCCGCACCATCCGCGACATCTACAACAGGTGCAGCTTTAGACAGTTCCAGGACAAGCCAGTGGATCAGGGTCTGATCCAGACTTTACTGGATGGTGCGAACCAGGGCCCCAGAAAAAAAATCATTACAAAATGTGCTCAACTACCTCTAAACATTTAGAATGCTTCTGGGTGTTGCTGTGCAGCCCAGGTTCGACTGCCTTGACAGCTCTTGTTGCAGAATATATAGAACTTTCATATAGATTTCATCAATAGGAATAAAGGCCAAATCATGTATCCTTTGCGATTGGATTCTCTGTACGATGGCCAGTTCGTACAAAAGGTAAAGCAGGAGAGCGGCCAGGACCCTGTTCTTTGCTACCAGTGCGGCAACTGTACAGCAGGCTGTCCCTATACCTTTGTCTACGACCTGCCGGTGCACCAGATCATGCGTTTGCTCCAGGCCGGTCAAAAGGAAAAAATCCTCTCCTCCAGGTCCCTGTGGCTTTGCGCCACCTGCCAGTCCTGCACCACCAGATGCCCCAACAACATCGATGTAGCCCAAATCATGGATGTTCTGCGGCACATGGCCAGAAGACAGGGCTATATCACTGAAAAGAGAGTAGCCCGCTTCCAGGACAGCTTTCTCAAATCCATGCAAAAGCACGGCCGGGTCTTTGAGCTGGGGATCATGCTGGGCTACATCCTGCGTACAGGTAGATTCTGGACAGACATGGAGCTGGGCCCCAAGATGGCCTTCAAGGGAAAGCTCTCTCCCAAGCCCCATAAGATTCAGGGTAAGCAGGAAGTGGCCAAGATCTATGATAAATTCATGGGAGGGCCGAAGTGATGCCTGCAAGCTATGCCTACTATCCCGGCTGCTCCGGGCTGGGCACCTCCCTGGAATACGAAAGATCCACCAGGGCTGTTTGCCAGGCCTTGGGGCTTGATCTGCAGGAGATGCCGGACTGGAGCTGTTGCGGCTCCTCTCCTGCACACATGGTGGACCATGTCTTCTCCTCAGCCCTGGCAGCCAGGAATCTGGCCTTGGTAGAGGACATGGGCCTGGAGACAGTGCTCACCCCTTGCCCCAGCTGCCTGACCAACCTGAAGGTGGCCACCTGGCGTATGCGAGATGAGGCCTTCCTGCAGGAAGTGAACAAGTATCTGGAGCAGCCCTGCAGGAACCAGGTCCAGGTCAAGTCAGTGCTGCAGGCCCTGCTAGAAGATGTGGGTCCCAGCAGGATCCAGGAGCAGGCCCAAAGTCCCTTAAAAGGCCTGAAGATTGCCCCCTATTACGGCTGCATCATGAACCGCCCTCCAGGGATCATGGATTTTGACGACCCTGAGAACCCGGTAGCCATGGACCAGATCATTAAAGCCCTGGGCGCCCAGGTGGTTGATTTCCCCCTTAAAGTGGAGTGCTGCGGGGCCTCTTACGGCATACCCAGACAGGAAGTGGTCCTGCACCTCTCAGGCAAGCTTTTGGACCTGGCCCTGACCCAGGGCGCAGATGCCTTGGCTGTACCCTGTCCCTTGTGCCAAATGAACCTGGATATGCGCCAAGGCCAGATAAACTCCTTCCTGCAGCAGGACTTTCAGCTGCCTGTGTTCTACTATACCCAGCTCATGGGCTTGGCCTTTGGCCTAAATCAAAAGGACCTGGGTCTGGACAAGCTCTGCGTGCCTCCCAGGAAGGCCTTGCTCAAGGCTCAGCAAAGGCAGGCAGCCGAGCAGGAGAAAAAGGCCGGGAAGCAAAGGCAAAAACAGGCCAGGCAGGAGGCTGCACCTGCAAGGAGCGCTGAATGAGAATCGGTGTCTTTGTCTGCCACTGCGGCAGCAATATAGCGGACAACGTGGACGTGGCCCAGGCCGCCCAGGCCTCCCTCTTGTATCCGGATGTCACCTTTGCCACTGATACCATGTATGCCTGTTCAGAAGCCGGCCAAAGCGGCATAGAGCAAGCGGTACAGGAGCACAGCCTGGACGGGGTGGTGGTGGCTGCCTGCACCCCCGGGATGCACGAGCCCACCTTCCGCAGGGCTGTGGAGCGGGCCGGGCTGAACAGGTACATGTTTGAGATGGTCAACATCCGGGAGCACGCTTCCTGGATAAGCAAGGACAAGGACAGGAACACCCACAAGGCTAAAGAGCTGATCTGGATGGCTGTGGAAAAGCTGCGCCAGAACATGGCCCTGACCCCCAAGTATTTTGAGATCAACAAGCGGGTGCTGATCATAGGTGCTGGCATAGCCGGCATCCAGGCCGCACTGGACTGTGCAGAGGGCGGACTGGAGGTCCTGCTCCTGGAAAAGGAGTCCTCCATCGGGGGCAAGATGGCCAAGCTGGACAAGACCTTCCCTACTGTAGACTGCTCCTCCTGCATCCTGAGCCCCAAGATGGTAGATGTCTCCCTGCACCCCAACATCACCTTGTACGCCTATTCAGAACTGGAGCAGCTCACTGGATATGTGGGCAACTACCAGGCCACCATCCGCAGAAAAGCTACTTATGTGGACTGGGATAAGTGCACCGGCTGCGGTTTATGCATGGAAAAATGCCCTAGCAAAAAGGCCAAGGATCATTTCAACGAGGATTTGTTCAAGACCACTGCCATCAATATTCCCTTTCCCCAGGCCATCCCCAAGCGGGCCAAGATCGATGCCGACTACTGCTTCAAGCTGCAAAAGGGCAAATGCGGAAACTGCGCTGAGGTCTGCCCCACCCAGGCCATTGACTTTGAGATGCAGGACGAGCTGCTCACCACAGAGGTGGGGGCGGTTATCACTGCCACAGGCTTTGATCTATTTGACCATTCCAAATACGGGGAGTACGGCGGGGGCAGATATAAGGACGTGATCACCTCCATGCAGTACGAGAGGCTGCTCAATGCTTCCGGACCCACTGCAGGGCACATCCAAAGGCCTTCTGACGGCAAGGAGCCCAGGAAAATCGTATTTGTGCAGTGCGTGGGCTCCAGGGACAAGTCAGTGGACCGGCCCTACTGCTCAGGATTTTGCTGCATGTACACCGCCAAGCAGGCCATCTTGACCAAGGATCATCTGCCGGAGTCTGAGTCCTTTGTCTTTTACATGGACATCCGGGCCCCGGGCAAGCAGTACGACGAGTTCACCAGAAGGGCCATGGAGGAATACGGTACCAGGTATGTCCGGGGCAGGGTGGCCCAGATCTACCCCTACGGGGAATCCCTTATGGTCAGGGGCGTGGACACCCTGATGGGCTGCCAGGTGGAGGTGGAGGCAGATCTGGTGGTTTTGGCTGTGGGTGCGGAGTGTTCCAGGGACGCCCCGGCCCTGGCGGAAAAATTGCGGATATCAGCTGACCAGTATGGCTTCTTCATGGAGAGCCACCCCAAGCTGCGGCCGGTGGAGACCAATACTGCAGGCATATTCCTGGCCGGGGCCTGCCAAGGACCCAAGGACATCCCCTCTTCCGTAGGCCAGGGCAGCGCTGCTGCAGCCAAGATCCTGGCCCTGTTCTCCAAGGACATGCTGGAATCCGATCCCCAGGTGGCCCAGGTCAATCTGCAGCGCTGCATAGGCTGCGGCAAATGCATCCGGGTCTGCCCCTTCGGGGCCATCCAGGAAATCCAGGATAGGGCCAAACAGCCCAAGGCGGAAGTCATTGAGGCTGTCTGCCAGGGCTGCGGCTTGTGCACAGTAACCTGCCCCCAAAGCGCGATACAGCTAAACCACTTTACTGACAACCAGATCCTTGCGGAGGTCAACGCCCTATGTCAGCCCAGGACCGAGGAGAGCTTCGAATAATCGGATTCTTATGCAACTGGTGCTCCTATGCCGGGGCTGATTCCGCAGGCGTGGGCAGGTTGGCCCAGCCCACTGACCTGCGCATCATCCGCCTGCCCTGCACCGGCCGCATGGATCCTTTGTTTGTGCTCAAAGCCCTGACCAATGGTGCGGACGGAGTCCTGGTCTCAGGCTGCCATCCCAATGATTGCCATTATTCAGAGGGCAACTTCTATGCCAGAAGGCGCCTGGAGGTGCTCAAAAGATTCCTGCCCATCCTGGGTTTTGACTCCAGGCGCTTCGTGTACACCTGGGTCTCTGCTTCAGAGGCTAAGAGATGGCAGAGCGTGGTCAGCGAGTTCACTGAACAGGTGCACAGCTTGGGTGCAGCCCCTGCCTTGGCCCGGGCTGCTTGTTGAATAGATACAAATAGAGCCGAGGAGACAACGTGGATCCAATTCAGGAACTAAGGGCCTCTGCCAGGGAAGCCTTGCCGGAGCTGGATATGTTCATAGGCTGGGAGCAGGGCTTTGATCCATTGCACGCCACACCTGTATTTATCAAGGACAGCCAGGAGCTGGAGAATCTGATCTGGGGCCCTTTGTGCGTGCAGAATCTGGCTGGGTATCTGCCCTGGCTGAAGGACAAGAAAGTGGGCATCTGCGTCAAGGGCTGCGACAGCAGATCAGTGGTGCAGCTCCTGCAGGAAGGCCTGCTCAAGAGGGAGAACGTGACCATATTCGGCCTGAGCTGCTCAGGCGTGCTGGATCTGAAGAAAGTCCAGGCCCGGGTGCCTGATGCAGGAAGCATCCAGGAGGTTATCTTCCAGGGCGAGCAGGTGCAGATCTCCACCCGCAAGGAAACTTACACCCTGCAAAAGCAGGAGCTTTTGCCCTTGAAATGCCAGGCCTGCATGTACCCCAATCCTGTCCTGGCGGATCACAGCTTTGGCCAGCCACAACAGCCTGCAAACCCGGAGCAGGGAGAGTATTTCGACTTGGAAGAGTTTGAGGGCCAATCCCTGCAGGAAAGGCTGGATTACTGGAAGTACCACCTTAGGCGCTGCATCCGCTGCTACGCTTGCCGCAACGCCTGCCCCTTGTGCGTCTGCAGGGACCAGTGCATCGCCCAGACCAGGATTCCCCACTGGCTGAGCGAAGAGAACAATATCCAACAAAACCTGATGTACCAGATGATCCATGCCCAGCATCTTGCAGGGCGTTGCACTGGTTGTGGAGAATGCGAACGGGTCTGCCCCATGGATATCCCGGTTTTGACCCTGAAACGCAAGCTGAACCAGGTCGTGCAGGAGCTGTTCGACTATGAGGCAGGCCTGGATCAGCATGCTGTGCCGCCTCTTTTGACCTTCCAGGTGGAGGAGAAAAACATGGAGCCCAGAGGTGAATAATGTCCCAGACAAAATTCCTCCCAGAGGACAAGCTCACTGCCTGGCTGCAGGAATTAAGCAGCGCATATAATGTCCTGGTCCCGGTGCAGGAAAAGGGCAGCCTGCTGTTTAAGCCTTTTGCAGGCCAAGAGGAAATCAACCTCTCCCAGCAGCCCACCTTGCCTCCCAAGGATATTGTCTTCCCTTGCTCCGAGACCCTTTTTGACTTTCAGAAACAAAAGGACCCTCAGCATCCGGAAAAAGTCCAAGTCCAGCTGCAGGAAAACGAGCCCCAGGGACAAAGTATAGTCTTTGGGGCCAGGCCATGCGGAGCTAGGGGCTTCAGGGTATTTGACCAGGTCTTTGCCTCGGATGGCCTGAGCGATCCCTATTACCAAAAGCGCAGGCAAAACACCTTCTTTGTCACCCTGGCCTGCCAGATCCCGGAGAACACCTGCTTCTGCCACTGGGTGGGCGGTTCCCCCCAGGATACCCAGGGCTCTGACCTGCTTTTGACCCCTGTTCAGGGCGGTTTCCTGGCCCAGGCAGTCACTTCCCAGGGACAAAAGCTGCTTGATTCTGAGCTTCTTGCGGCTGCAGATAATTTACAAATCCAGGCTGGAGAAGAAGTCAAGGAAAAGGCCCTGCAGCAGCTGGATAAGGCCCCTAACCTGCAGGAAGTGCCCCAGGACCTGCTGCATGTCTTCCAGGACATGGAGTTCTGGGAGCAAGTGGCAGCCAAGTGCATCAGCTGCGGGGCCTGCACCTACCTCTGTCCCACCTGCTATTGCTTCAACATCACAGACGAGTCCCATGGCCTGGAGGGCCGCAGGATCCGCAGCTGGGACTACTGCCTGTCCTTTTTGTTCACCTTAGAGGCCAGCGGACACAACCCCAGGCCCAGCAAGGCACATAGATTGAGGAACAGGGTGGGCCACAAGTTCAGCTATTATCCCCAGCTGCACCAGCAGGAGTTTGCCTGCTGCGGCTGCGGCAGATGCATCAAGCACTGCCCTGCCTGCGTGGACATCCGCAGCATTATCCTAAAGCTCAAGGAGCGCGCCCATGCCCTGGAGGAATAATCCCTATCTTCCGGAGATGGCCACCATCCAGGAAGTCATCCAGGAAACCCCGAATATCAAGACCCTGCGGGTCACTTTGAATGACCAGCAAAGGATGCAGGAGTTTGCCTTCCAGCCCGGCCAGGTGGCCCAGCTCTCTGTGTTCGGCACCGGGGAATCCACCTTTGTTATCAACTCCCCGCCCACCAGGAAGGAGTATCTGCAGTTCAGTATCATGCGCGCCGGAGAGGTGACCACCAGGCTGCACAGACTTAAGCCTGGAGACCAGATAGGAGTCAGGGCCCCTTTGGGCAACAGCTTTCCCCTGGAGAGCATGCGGGGCAAGGACATTGTCTTTATCGGCGGCGGGATAGGTATGGCCCCACTTCGTACCCTGCTTTTGACCATGCTGGACAGCCGGAAGGACTTCGGCAACATCTCTGTGATCTACGGAGCCAGGACCCCTGAGGACCTCTGCTACACCTATGAGTTTGAGCAGTGGCAAAAACAGGGGGCTGAACTGACCCTGACCATAGATCAGGAGGCCCCCAACTGGGAAGGCAAGGTGGGATTCGTGCCCACTGTCCTGGCTGAGGAGGCGCCCAGCCCGCATAACACCGTTGCTGTGACCTGCGGCCCGCCTATCATGATCAGATTTGTGCTCAAAGGTCTTAAAGAGCTGGAGTTCGATGACGAGCAAATCATCACTACTCTGGAAAAAAGGATGAAATGCGGCATAGGCCTCTGTGGCAGGTGCAACATCGGCACCCACTACGTCTGCGTGGACGGCCCGGTGTTCACTAATGCCCAGCTGGAGTCCCTGCCCCAGGAGTTTTAAAAATCAAAGAAGCTGGAACCCTCTTAAAAAGGGAGGGGAATCAGAGGGAAGAAATCATGCTCGTAAAGGTCCGCATTAAAGACAATAGGGCCGAATCCGAATTCCCCTCCCTAGACAGGGAGTGGATAGGGGAGGTCCGTGACGAAGACCGCTTCCTTTTCCGATTCCCCTACTTCGCAAGGAGGGGACCCCAGGGGTGGTTGAATTAATGACAACTTCCATTGCAAACCTTTTGCCTATACTTAGGACCTTGACCCAGGGCTTCGGCTCAGGTTATTCTGCTTTAAGGTATTTTAAAATCCAGGATCTTTAATCTAGGGAGAGTGAACATGGCCAACAGAGATTATCTGTCCCCCTTTGCCGTGGTAAACCGGGCCATCTGCGAAGGGCTGGACGAGAGGCAGGTGGTCAATCTAATCAGCAAGTACACCACCGAGACCCTGGATTTAACCGGCTGCTTCATCAAAATGCTCTCCGGTCAGGAGCAGGAGCATCCTAAAAAGGCCTTGGGGCTGGGCCAGAGCAGCTTTCAAGTCAAGTTTCCCCAGGGCAGCAAACTGGAGCTCCTCTCCAGCTATGGCCTGAGCCAGGATTTTTTGTACTCCAAAAGGGCCAACTCCGAGCAGAGCATATTCAGCTGCATCCCTGCGGAAAACCTCTATGTGCAGGATATTCAACAGCTGGATAGCCTTGGCCCTGATTTCGAGCTAATGGAGGCTGAGGGGCTCAAGGCCCTGTTCATGTTCCCGGTGGATGTCTACCAGCAGAACGTGGCTACTGTGGCTCTGTTCGACAAAAAGCAGGGCGACCTGGACCGGGAAGACATCAAGTTCGCCAAGGCCCTGACCAGCAGGGGCATTGCCTCCTTGATCAACCAGCGCAACATGGAGGCCCTGCTGGAAAGACAGCGCCTTTTCCTGAGCAACTTCCAGGAGATCAGCAATACCATAAACTCCACCCTGAACATCAACAAGGTTCTGGAGCTTGCGGTAGAGAAGATCACCGAGGTCCTAGGTGTCAAGGGCACCCAGATTAGGCTCTTGGATCCCAAGATCCAGAAGCTCAAGCTGGCAGCCTCCCACGGTCTGAGCCGGGAATTTTTGCAAATCGGACCGGTGCGCTCCAGAAGGGGGGTGGAGGCCAGGTATTCCCTGGACACCAGGCATTCCGGGGATATCGTGGTCATTGACGATGTGGCCTCGGATTCCAGGGTGCAGTACCAGGAGGCCATCCTGGCAGAAGGCGCGAACAAGATGCTGACCATGCCTTTGCACATTCGGGCCAAGAACATAGGGGAGCTGACCATATTCACTCATGGGGAGCGCTCTTTTTCTGAAGAGGAGATCCAGTTCGCAGACGCCATAGCCCAGCAATGCGCCTTTGCTATTGAAAACGCCAGGATGTACCAGCGGGTCAAGTACGAGTACCAGCAGCTCCTGGAGGATTTCGGTTACAACGGCAGCAGCTAACTCAGCCTAAATCCTGCAAGACCTGCTGCAGCTGATTGCGGCAGGCATCTGCAAAGTCCTCAGGGAAATGCCCGCTGATAAAGCGGTGTTGGGCCTCGCTGAAGGATCCAGCAGCCCAGGGCAGTTTGGGCAAGAATGAGTAGAGCAGTCGCTGGGCAGGCTTTTTATCTGTAAAGCGCTTGCTGAATTCAATGCTGGTCACCATCCTGGCCCCCAGTCCTTCCAGGATGCGCAAGGCGATCAGCATAGCCTTATCCAGACTGGCCCTGCAGGCAGAGCCCGCCTCCAGGATGTTGCCCACCGGCCTCAAGGGCAACAGCTGCAGCTCCCACTGGGAAACCTGGGCCTTGGGCACAAAGAGCAAAACCTCCTGGTCTTCGTAGACAATCAGGCTCCCCTCACCACTGCCGCCGTCCGTGCGCCTGTTGGAGCGAATGCAGCTTATCAGGTCCTGGAAGAAATCCTGGCCTGTCTCTTGCTCATACTCCTTGACCACTTCCGCCACCATGTCTCCGCAGGCAAAGGCCTGCTCCTGTTCCTCCTGGATCTGGCCGTTCTGCATGGTTTTTGTCCGGGCCGGGATCAGGGCGAACTGCTGGTGCACCTGCTGATGGCTGCCGTGCAGCTTGTATCTAGTGGGAGAAAAATCGAAGCCGAAATTCCAGCCCCACAATGTACAGTCAAAGTCCAAGGCTGTGTCCTGTGAGCTGATGCGCTGCAGAAGATCTTGCCGCAACCCCTCCAGCTCCTGGCTGGACATGGCCCTGGCAGGCAGTTCCAGGCCGAGTTCAGCAGCCAGCCTTACGAAGCTCCTCTGGTAATAAAGATGTCTCAGACCCTGCATATCTGCTAAGGATAGCTCCTTGATCCGGTACCTGACACAGTCCTGAGCCATGTTGGCTGCATAATGGCCCCAGGGGATATAGCTGTTGCGGCGCAGATATTCGAAAATATGGCTGCCCTGCTCCAGGTCCAGGCAGTCCCCTACCACCTCGCTGGGGCCCTGGGCCCCTGGCCGCAGCAGCATAGCCTCTTTATAACTGTCCGGCAGATATGGGTTGTTGCCCACTGCCTCATACAGATCCTTGTCCTGGATAATCGGCCTGAGCCTGCCCTGGGAGTCCTGGGCATAGGCCAGCTCCCCCGGGATGTCGCTTTCAGGCAGCCGGCTGAATTCACAGGCCACCCTGGCTAACAGGGTCAGCTCTCTTGTATCTGTGGAAGTGGTCGCCAAGGCCAAAAGCACAGGCATGGGTAGAGCCCTGTAAAAATCCAGTTCTGATCCCTGTCTATGACCCTGCTTATTTATCCAGGACTGCATGGCTTCGCGAAGGGAAACCTCAGAGCCCGGCCTGACCTTGATGCTGTCTGGATCCAGGGCCTTGGCTTCTGCCCAGGAGGCATCGATGTATGTGCTGCCCCTGAAAGGCAGGGCGTTGGGGATCTCGTAGACAGTGGAGGCCTGCTGCACAATTATATCACCCTGGGGAAAATTTTTATGGTTTTGGACCGGTGTTTGGTCAGGGAGCCTGCCCAGGTCCGTTAAGTGCTGACTCTGTCTGAGATTATGCACCTGATAAGCAGGATCATGCCTGAGATATCTGAATTGCCCCCAAGGTGTCACACAGCTCCGCAATCTCATAATTACCCGCACTACTGGTCAGTTTGAACTTATTACCTTAACCTTGAACGTTGAACCTTGAACTTTGAACTTTCAAGATTGATTATGCGCAGTGGCTTTTATTACCCTTAAACAGTATCCAGCCAGAAAGCATAGCTGTCAAGACCTGGGTCTTGCAAAAATTTT
>CAZLUR010000008.1:37649-48290 GCA_964562725.1 uncultured Desulfohalobiaceae bacterium
AACAGTATCCAGCCAGAAAGCATAGCTGTCAAGACCTGGGTCTTGCAAAAATTTTTTTGCCTGCTTTGTAGTGGCGTCTTGAATTTTTCAGAGTTGAAAGAGAGAGATTGCGGGTTGCAAAGATTGCCCTATGAATTTTAGTTTCAGTGAACTAATTCTTGACTCTAGCCTGTATGAGAAGCTAATTTAACAAGCATATTTGCAATCCAGCGCCCTTAATATAGAGAGAATGCCACATGGCTAAAAGAGATTACTTGCCTTGCTTTGCTGTGCTGAACAGGGCTATCTGGGAAGGATTGGACGAACGGCAAGTGATCAAATATGAATACCAGCAACTCCTGGAAGGTTTCGGATATACTGGCAGTAGTTAGCTACTGCTGTTTAGTTTTGACCTCTATTGGCCGATAAGCAATAAAGAAAAGCTTGTTTGAGCATCTGAGACATGTTTACTGATTAATTCCCTGGTCTGTGAGGTCTTTTTCAGTTTCTAAACAAAGCATATAACTTTTGGCAGCGCTCTTTTTAAATTCACAATGGATATTTGCCTTACCTGAAAAGGATTTTGAGTATGACTCAAGACCCCTTGGCAAAAGAGAATTTTGCTTCAGCTGGTCCAAGTTTGGAGCAGGATCTATTTTCCTTGGCCCCCATAGGTATTTTCACCTCCACGCCTCAAGGCCGGTTCATTTCGGCCAATCCTGCTATGGCCGAGATGTATGGCTATGATTCAGTAGAAGATTTTATCCAGTCGATCACAGACATTACCTCCCAAATATATGTTGATCCTCAGGATAGGGCGGAATTTATCCGCCTTTTAGAAGAGCAGGGCCAGGTGATCAACCATGAGTGCCGTTTTCTGCGCAAAGACGGCTCTGTGTTCTGGGTTTCCCGAAACGCCCGAGCTGTGAGGGATCAGCAAGGCAATATCTTGGCCTATCAGGGTTTCACCACAGATATCACTGAGCGTAAACAGGCCGAGCAAGCGCTTAAAGAAAGCGAGGAAAGATACAGGAAGCTGATCAACACCTCCCCGGACGCCATTGCCTTAGTTGATGAGCATGGCAGATTCTTGACTGTAAATCCGGCCATGGCCAGGCGCTTTGATCTGACCCAGCAAGAACTTACTGGCAAGACCTACCACCAGGTGATGCCCCGGGATTTGGCTGATAAACGCATAATGGATGCTGCAAGATCTATTAACAATGAAGAGTTGATATACTTTGAAGATGAAAGACAGGGCAGGCATCTGCAAAATTATTATGTACCGATTGCTACCTCTGGCCAGCAAAAAACTTTTCAAATTATTGCCAGGGATATCACTGAGCGCAAACAAGCAGAAGAAAAATTCCGTATCCTTTTTGAGTCTGCAAATGACGCTATCTTTTTAATGCAAGAGGATCAATTTATTGAATGCAATGCCAAAACTTTGGAAATGTTTGATTGCAGCAGGGAACAGATATTGGGCAAGCCTCCTTATCAGTTTTCAACTGCCAGCCAGCCAGACGGCAGATCCAGTCAGGAGAAGGCCCTGGAAAAGATCAATGCCTGCTTACAAGGAGATCCTCAGTTTTTTGAATGGCAACATATCCGATATGATGGCACAGCATTTGATACCGAGGTCTCTTTGAACCGGGTAGATATTGGCAGCGAGGTGTTTATCCAGGCTATTGTGCGGGATATTACCAGCCGCAAGCAGGCAGAAGATGCTCTCAGGGAAAGTCAAGAGTTCAGTTCAACCTTGATGAACAGTGCTCCTTATCCAATTGTGGTCAAGGACCCAAACAGTGTTTTAACATATGTAAACCCTGCCTTTGAAAGTTTGACAGGATTTACTTCAAGTGAAGTGATCGGCAAAAAACCGCCATATCCATGGTGGTCAGAGGATTCTTTGCAAAAGATCAGCAAAGACTTTCATATAATTTTTCATGAAGACCTGCATCAGGTTGAAGAGCTGTTCCAAAAAAAGAATGGAGAACGTTTTTGGGTGGTTATCACAACTGCAAGGGTCTTTCAGGAAAACGGTACAGTCAAGCTGTATTTGTCGAACTGGGTAGATATTACTGAACGTAAAAAAATGGAAGAAAGGCTAAGAGAGCTCAGCTTTCACGACACGTTGACTGGACTATACAATCGGGCCTTTTTTGAAGAGGAAATGCATCGCCTGGAGACTGGCCGCTACTGTCCTTTGGGTATAATTGTCTGCGATATAGACGGACTCAAGCTTATAAACGATACCTGCGGCCATCATCAGGGAGACAAGCTGCTCAAGGATGCTGCGGACATACTGGGACGCTGTTTTCGGGTCAGCGATATTATTGCTCGTATAGGCGGGGATGAGTTTGCAGTATTGCTGCCCCAGAGCGGTCAGGAGATTGTCAGGCAGTCCTGCAGCAGGATACGGGCCAGGGTTGAAGATTATAATCAAAAGCATCCGGAATTCGGCCTGTCCATTTCCATTGGCTTTGCAGTGAAGAATAACCAGCCTATAGATATGAATAAGCTGTTTAAAAGAGCGGACAACGCCATGTACAGGGAAAAGCTGCAGCAGAGCCATAGTTCACGCAGCGCAATTGTCCAGGCCCTGATCAAGACAATGGAGGCGCGCGATAATATTACTGAAGGCCATGCCAGCAGGCTGCAGGACAACGCCCTGCAGCTGGGACAATATCTGGGCTTATCAGAGGAACGTCTGAACGACCTGCAACTCCTGGCTCGCTTTCATGACCTGGGCAAGGTGGGAGTGCCGGACCGGATTCTGCTTAAACCCGGGCCCTTGACAGAAGAGGAGTTTCAGGAGATGCAAAGACACTGCGAGATCGGGCAGCGTATCGCCCTTGCCACTACTGACCTGGCTCCGATTGCGGAATATATCCTTAAGCACCACGAATGGTGGAATGGCCAGGGTTACCCCTTGGGGATCAAGGGCCAGGATATACCAATTGAATGCCGGATTTTAGCTATTGCTGACGCTTTTGATGCCATGACCAGTGATCGTCCATACAGAAAAGCCTTGCCCCATAGGCAAGCAGTACAGGAGTTACAACGCTGTGCAGGCACTCAATTTGATCCCTACCTGGTGCAGTGCTTTCTGGAGATTGTAAAAAGCCCTAGCAATAGGTACACAAAAGAGTCTTCGAGTTTCTTTCAATCGTGCTAGCAATTATTGATCCTGCTGGACTTGGTCTCAAATTTGGGTCCTTTTCTGCTTGCATTTGCAGTGTCCAAGGACCTGAGGGCTTAGGCTAGTATAATGAAAAATGCCAATTTCTGCAGCCTGGCACAGAGGATTGTTAAGCAAAGAACCGGAGTGATTCACGGCCGGTTTCAGGTCCTGCACAATGATCATCTGGTCTATCTATTGGCGGGTAAAGCAGAATGTGAACATCTGGTGGTGGGCATCACCAACCCTGATCCTGTCTTGACCCAAAAGGAAGAGGCAGATCCAGCACGCTCCAGCCCAGCTGCCAATCCATTGACTTTTTATGAACGTATGCAGCTTGTGAGATGCGCTCTTACTGATGCCGGCCTGGAAGGGCCGGATTTCTCCATCACCCCATTCCCTGTAAACTTTCCTGAGCTATATAGCGCCTATGTACCCCTAGAGGCCTGTTTTTTCCTGACCATCTATGATCAGTGGGGACGGCGCAAGCTGGAACAGTTCCAAGCTCTGGGTCTAAAGACTAAGGTGCTTTGGGAGCGCAACCCGCAGGCCAAGGGTATCAGTGGAAGTCAAATCCGGAGGGCCATGGCTGCAGGTCAGCCCTGGGAGCATCTGGTGCCAGAAAGTACAGCAATATTATGCAAGTCCTGGGACTTGTCAGAAAGATTGCAGAAGCTGTAAAGCTGGCAGCTCAGCTGTTGTGTTTTTGATAAAAATACTTTGTAACTATTCAGCAGGTTGGTCAAACCGATCATTGTAAGTCAGAGTACAAATACAGACATATTAACAGACATATTATGCAACCCAAGAAATGCCTGTTGATCATACTGGACGGCCTGGGGGACAGACAATATCCTGAACTTGATGGGCAGACTCCCTTGCAGGCTGCGTATACACCTAATCTTGACTGTTTGGCTTCCCTGGGCGGCAATGGCTTGTATCATGCTGGTGCATTAGGTGAGCCCTTTCCCAGTGAGCAGGCTCACTTCGCTATTTTTGGCTACCCCCAGGTCATGTTTCCAGGTCGCGGGCCTTTGGAAGCCCTGGGTGCCGGTCTGGACCTTAAAAACAATGAGGTGGTGCTGCTGGCTCATTTTGTCAGCGCCAGTAATAGGCAGGGAACCTTGTTTGTGGAACAAGACCAGCCCCAGGAAGTAGATTCAGATCAAATCCAGAAGCTGTTTGATTTGGTGCTAAATTTCGAATATCAAGGTGTTCAGATCAGGCTCAGGCAGACCAAAGCCCTTGTTGCTGACTGTCTTGGCCTATCGCATTATCCGCCCCAGGGCATGTTGGAGTAAGTCTTGGAAAGCTCGTCCCGATATTCGCGAAAGAATTCCTCGTGCTTCTTTTCCCAGTTAGCCAACATGGACAGAGCATTTCTGGCTTTGCCTTCAGTCAGGCCAGCCATTTTGGAATAATAATCACTTAAGTCCTTTTCAATGAGCCAGGCAGTATTGAACACAGTTACATCAGGGATCATGGATTCCTGGAGGCAATTCTGCAGGAACTCTGATTTGGCGCGTTGATCGAAATAGTTCTGGATCTGGGGCTCTATGTCCACTGTGCTGGGGATATCGATCTCCACGTCATTTTTCAGGTTTTCCAATATGCTGTTGATGAATTCAATATGCTTGTCTTCTTCCTTAATCAGCTGCTTAAAAGCGCTCACTGCAGCTCCTATACCCATCCGGTCCACCGAAGACTGGAAAAAATGCTTGCCGGTATATTCCTGGTTTAAAGCAAATTCATAGATTTTGATCAGGTCAGAACGCGAGGCCATGCCTAACTCCTTGGCTCATGGTTATTGAAAGATATGGACCAAATCCTGTTTTTAGATATATCTTTTATTAAGAAATATTATTATTATGTCCAAAAGTCAAATCTAGTCAGAGGGATTGAACTTTTTGAGCTCCGGCTTGAACTATCAAGCCTGAATGTATAGGATCACAGGCCATGCAGTCTTATTAAGCATATCCTGCCCGGTGCATGCGGCATTTTCTGGAAAGGACGAAGAACTACTTTCTATACGAACTGGAATTGTAATTTTTTTACCATACACTAAGAGCCAAGGAGGTGCTCCAAATGATCAGTCCGACAAGTGCCCCAAGCTGGCAGAAACTAAAGAAGCATTTCTCCAAAATCCGTGAAATGCACCTGCGGGATATGTTCGCCAATGATCCAGAACGGTTTGCCAGGTTCTCCCTGCAGGCGGAACAAGTTTTCCTGGATTATTCAAAAAACCGGATAAATGAACAGACCATGGAGCTTTTGTTTGATCTGGCCCGGGAGATGGCCCTGGAAAATAAAATCCAGGCCATGTTCGCCGGAGAGAAACTCAACAGCACCGAGAACCGCAGTGTACTGCATGTGGCCCTGCGCAACCGTTCCAACCGGCCCATAATGGTAGATGGTAGGGATGTCATGCCTGAGGTGAACCAGGTCCTGGAAAGGATGGGAGATTTTGTGCAGCAGGTCAGAAATGGTCAGTGGCAGGGCTGGACTGGCAAACCTGTCCGGGATGTGGTCAACATAGGTATTGGCGGATCAGACCTGGGCCCCAGAATGGCAACAAAAGCCCTGGCTGCCTACAGCATACCTGGTATGCGACTACACTTCGTATCCAACGTGGACCCGGCGCATCTGGAAAATACCCTGGCTGGACTTGATCCGGAAACCACCTTGTTTATCATTGCCTCCAAGACCTTTACCACTCAAGAGACCATGTTCAACGCGGATCAGGCCAAGAAGTGGTTTTTGCGAAGCGCAAAGGATGAAAAGCATATTCCGGCGCATTTCGTGGCTGTATCCACAAACACCTCTAAAGTAGAAGAATTCGGCATTGACCCCCAGAATATGTTCGGCTTCTGGGACTGGGTTGGGGGCAGATTTTCCTTGTGGTCTGCCATCGGATTGCCCATTGCCTTGGCTGTAGGTATGCAGCGTTTTGAAGAATTGCTGCAGGGTGCCCATGCCATGGACGAACATTTTCGAAACGCAGCCCTTGCAGAGAATATGCCTGTGATTATGGGTCTGCTAAGTATCTGGTATGCTGATTTTTTTCAGGCCGAGAGCCATGCACTGCTGCCTTACAGTCAATACCTGGAGGATTTCCCCGCATATATGCAGCAAGGGGAGATGGAGAGTAACGGCAAACGCATCACATTGCAGGGTCAGGAAGTAGGTTATAATACAGGAGTTGTGATCTGGGGTGCCCCAGGCACCAATGGTCAGCATGCCTTTTACCAGCTTCTGCACCAGGGTACCAGGCTTGTACCTTGCGATTTTATTGTTTTTGCCCGGCAACCAGGACACAATCCCAGGCAGCACAGGCTTTTAGTGGCCAATTATCTAGCCCAGACCCAGGCCTTGATGCAGGGCAAGACCAGTGCAGAGGTCAAGGAGGAGATGCAGGGCCAGGGCATATCCCAGGAGGAAATCCAGAGACTGCTGCCCCACAGGACCTTTCCAGGCAACAGGCCCTCCAATTCCATCTTGCTACCTGAACTGACCCCTCAGAGCCTAGGGGCCTTGATTGCCCTGTATGAACATAAGATATTTGTGCAAGGTGTGCTATGGAATATCAATTCCTTTGATCAGTGGG
Organism: uncultured Desulfohalobiaceae bacterium; assembly: GCA_964562725.1. GTDB lineage: Bacteria > Desulfobacterota > Desulfovibrionia > Desulfovibrionales > Desulfothermaceae > CAZBUB01. The sequence continues at coordinate 44,414 of CAZLUR010000008.1, forward strand.
GTGTGGAGCTGGGCAAGCAGCTGGCCAAGAAAATTGAGCCTGAACTGGAAGATGGTGTACCTGTCCAGAATCATGACTGTTCAACCAATGGCTTGCTTAACGCCTGGAAGAACATGTATTGGAGCTAAAATATCAGATGGATGTAAAAAGAAATAAAACTATGAAGGGCTTATTCGCTCATAGTTTTATTTCATATAATCGAAATTTGCCTGATTTCCCTTTTAGCCTGATGCTATGTACAGTATAGGAGGCTAGCTTATCACTAATTTGTTTTAGTGCTGGTTCCGAGATAAGCAGCCTGGTCCCAAGCTCCTTGTTGGCGGCTTCCACCCTGCTTGCCAGATTTACAGTATCGCCGATGGCGGAGATTTTGCTCATCAAACCGGTATCAAATTTGCCGATGATGGCCTTGCCGAAATTAATCCCGGCTCTGGCTTCAAAAGACAGGCTGTACATCTGTTCCAGGTATTGGTTAAAATGGTGCAAAGCCTGCTGCATGTCCTGCACTGCACACACCGCATCCCATACCGGATTGGGCTTTTTTTTGAGCGCGCCGAACAGGGCCAAGATCCCGTCTCCAGCCACATCACTGATCACTCCATCATGTTCCTCGATAATTTTGTTCATAGTCTGATAGTAACGATTAAGGACATGTACCACGTCATATGCTGGATAGGTTTCCGCAAACCCGGTGTAGTTTTCGATATCAAAGAAGAGGACCGCCAGTTCAAGCTCTTTTCCGAATTGAGTCCCGGATTCATCTCCAATCTGTTTCAAAATGATTGAAATGTCCAGTTCGTCAATGGCTGCTCTTTTGATGCTGATGTCTCCCTGGATTATTGTCTGACAGGCCAAACGGATATGTTCAGGAAAACCCAGCTTCTGGGCCATCTGCTGTTCCTTTTTATTTCTGGGCAGGCAGTTTTCCAGGCCTTCCAGAATATATACTCTGCAGGTCGAACAGCGGGCGTGCCCCCCGCAGACATGGGTATGCTTGATACCAGCCTTGAGGCTGGCTTGGAGTATAGTGCTTCCTTCTGCAGCAGGTATGTTCAGATTGTCTGTTTGTGAATATATGTTATACATGGTGCAGTCATACAGACTTTAGAAATGATGCTGCAGAGTAATTATCAAACAAGGTCCTCATTTCTTGACAAGGGCTGCCTGCAGCATATAAGAGTTTGGCATATTGCAGCGGGCAATTAGCTCAGAAGGATAGAGCGCCAGCCTCCGGAGCTGGAGGTCGCAGGTTCGAATCCTGCATTGCCCGCCAGATGTATGTCCTGCAAAATTTACGCATTTTCTATCCGCTCAGCTCATTTCTTAATATATCATAATAGTTCCGCGTACTGTCCACAAAGCGCACAGGTTCGCTGCCTCTGGCATAACCATAACGAAGGTCCTTGTAGTACTCAGGTTGGGCCAGAAGGGGCAGCACTTCCTTGAATTCGATCCAGGAATTGGGGTCCTTGCCCAGCTTTTTAGCTAAGTTACGGGCATCGAATACATGCCCCATACCCACATTGTATGCAGCCAAAGCGAACCAGGTTCGGTCAGGTTCAGGGACTTCATCTGGTACCCGCTCATATAGATCAGCAAAATACCTGGCTCCACCCATGATACTCTGGCCAGGATCAAGCCGGTTTTCAACCCCTAACTGGCGTGCTGTGCGCTGGGTGAGCATCATTATTCCCCTGACTCCGGTAGGACTCCGGGCATGGGGCTCCCAATGAGATTCCTGGTAGGCCATTGCTGCCAACATCTTCCAATCTATATCATACTTTTGAGCTGCCTGTTTAAACATTTCTTCATAAGACGGCAAACGATTCTGGACCCGACGTTTGAACTTGGCTGTATCCACGTAATCGAAAATCTGGACATAGGCATAATAGCGGCCGTATAATTTTTCTGACAAAGAATCACTGACCTGGCTGAACCAGTCTTCCATGCTTTGCTTCAGTTCGAGGGCGCCAGGGGGCAAGACCCAGGCCAGTCCTTCTTTTTCAGCAATAGGGAAGGCAACCACCAACTCAGGAAAGTAGCGCCTGTTCAGGGAAACAATATTTGAATCCGCCACTGCGCAATCTACTTTGCGTTGCCAGACCCGCTCTAGGATCTGCTCGGTGGCGAGCTCTTTCTCCCGCCAGGAGAGCCCCTGGATCTCATCTTCGAGTTCGGTGAGTCTTTGCGCATAACTGCTTTGTGCGGTGACTTCAATGGAGACCTTTTTCATTTCTTGCATAGACCCGGGTATATTCCCGTTTTTCCTGCATACCAGCTGTTGCTGGACCTGGAAATAGGGCGGGCCGAAAAGAAAATCATCCTGTCTGGATTCAGTCAGGGTAAGACCGGCCGCGGCAAAATCTCCCTGACCAGCAGCCAGGGCTTCAAGTACCTCCTCAATTGTTTTCAGTACGTTAAACTGAATATCCACACCAAGATGCTCAGCATAGGCACTAACCAGATCAAATTCATAACCAGCCTGGCCATCAGGACCATAATAATAAGTGGTTGGGGCATTGCGGGTTAAGACAATCATTTCTTTTCTTTCCAGGATCGATTTAAGGACCTGGTTTTTTTCTGTGGCAAAAAGCTGGCTCAGCACCGGAGAAAGCAAGAACAACAAACATGCAAGTACTAAGCCTGACAAGATATACAAATAATACCTGGCCAAGGATAAGAAAGAGAAAAACTTCATAGGTCCAAACCCAATTAAGATCATATTTGGCAGAAGTCAGCCTCCGGCCTGGAGAGGTCTACGCATCGGAGGGAGTCCAGAAAAATTCAATACTAACCGTGGAATAAATCAATATTTATTTTGCTTTGGTTTGTTGATGATAGAAGGCAGCCATTTGTAGACCGGAAAAAAGGATTTGGCCACCTGTTCTTTTTTGGGGATCATGAATATAAAGCACTTTCTTTGATCCGGAACAACGGCAATATGCCTAATGACGCCCGGATCCGGGTTGCTGTTAATGAAATCCAGTAAAATTTCCCTGGTCTGATCAGACTCATAGAATAGGTTGAACTGATAGCCGCCCCAAGGCACTGACTCTTTGTGCAGCTGCTGGTTAGATATCTTTGCTCCGGCAAATCTGGAATAACCTGTTTCTATAAGATGGCATTCTTCCCTGGGTTTGTCTTTAATATACAACTCCATGAATAAACGGTCATACTTACGTATCAGTTTAGATATAGGCAGATAAAGAAGCGCATGTCTAGGCAGCATGGTGATGGTGGCATCAACACGTGACAAGAATGCGCCTTTTTTACGAATATAGAGGTTGGCATGATAACCGATAGCCCCTCCAATATTGGTAAATTTCTGATCAGCCGGACGGAATACCTGAAGCAGATCGTTAAATGCGCTGAGAAAGATTTTGCGATTGCTTCTTCTGCCCCAGAAATACCCGCAGGCCAGCAGGAAAGAAAAAGCGACAAACAGAAAAAATATAGGCTGGGTGATTATATGGTCATACTGAAACATAGCTATGTTATTCACCAGGATTCAGGAATAATATTTTCAGAGATATCAAACAGGCTGCCTTGTTCACCATGAACAACGCTTTGGTTCCAATGGATCCGCTCAAGCAAAACACCTGCAGCCATGGCCTTGATATTTTCTTCAACCTGTCTGGCAGTTTCCTGATTTTCTGCACTGACTTTGTTGTTGATCAACAATCTCAAGGGAAGACCCAGTTCTTTAAGACCGGTTATCAATCTTTCAGATTCTCTAAGAGAGAGCATATCAGGATTAAATACCAGGATGATAGCACAATCCTTGCCCTGCAGTCTTCTGCTCAGCGACTGGTAGGTATCATTCAGCGTCCCCAGCCTTTTTAGAATATCATCGTCTTCTTCCCTATAGTCTAAAACA
>CAZLUR010000009.1:0-48181 GCA_964562725.1 uncultured Desulfohalobiaceae bacterium
TCCTCAGACGCGGTCTTGTGGAGAACGGGTATTCTGAGCTGGCCATCACCAGTACCCATGCCATGGCTGTGGGCCATTTGCCGGATATCCACAAGGATCCTTTTGACCGGATTCTTGTGGCCCAGGCAGTAACTGAGGGTGTCATTTTGCTGACTGCAGATGATGTTGTGTCTAGGTATCCGGGACCTGTTCGGCGCATTTGATGCGCTGGCTGAAAACGCGGCCCATAATGAATTAAAGGATTTGATGACTCCCGCTTAAAATCCTTGTTTTTAACCCGGGTTTACGTTTATCTATGCTGATGTTCTGTAATATCAATAAGTTAATTGCAGAATACGCACAAATGATCTCCCGTATCCTGGAAATGCTTGAACAGTCCGAGGGGGTTTTAGAGTAGCAAGGCATATTTCAAAAAATATGAACAGATTGGTACCTAACTGCTTTTCAAATATATGTGAAGAAATGGTTCAAAGCGATCTGGTTCTTTGAGTTTTTCATCTTGACATCATGCTATATGATGCTTTAGCATCGTATAGTATGAGAACGACAATAACAATTGATGATGATGTGTTGGAGAAGGCTCGAGCCATTGCTGCACAGCGGCAAACGCCTTTTAAGGCCGTGATTAATGAAGCATTACGGGCCGGCTTAAAAGAAGTGGAAAAGCCCGCCCTGCAACGGCCCTACCAAACAGAACCTCACTCCATGGGACTCCGTCAAGGACGAAATCTGGACAATATCCAGGAACTTTTGGCTCAGATTGAAGGCGAGGATGCAAGGTGATCCTCGTTGATGCCAATATTCTGCTCTATGCAGAAGACAGCCTTCATCCTTTGAATCTTGAGGCCCGCGACTGGTGGGATGCTCAATTGTCAGGGACTGAGGCAGTGTGTTTTTGTTGGACTGTCCTTTCGGCCTTTATCCGTATTGGAACCAATCCTCGGGTCTTTGAGCGTCCGCTTTCCATTGTTCAAGCTGTTTCTCGGGTCAAAAGTTGGCTGGATCAACCGTGTGCAAGAATTATCCGGCCAACCGAGCGCCACTGGACTGTTTTTCAAGACATGCTGGTTAATGGTCAGGCCGTGGCCAATCTGGTTACGGATGCACACTTGGCAGCCTTAGCCGTTGAACATGGCTGTGTGCTTGCTTCTACTGATTCTGACTTTACCCGCTTTCCAATCTTGCAGTGGTCCAACCCCTTTGCATGAGCCGGGACTTAGGATTATAATCACTCAGGTGATATTTCATTTTAGCTTTGCCTCCGGCAAACAATCACCTCTATCCAAACCTTCCCACCCATCAGTTTCCCCGATATCATAGCTCATGTTCAATCAGAAATGGTGAAAACCCAAAAGTTACGTAACTCCCCGTCATTACGAGGATTCTTCGACGAAGCAATCTCATTCTGCGACACGCGCCCGGCCCAGGGCCTTTAATGGGTGACCTCTAGAGGGTGCAAGAGCAGCTTTTGCACTCGAATCTTGACAGCTTTCCTGGCATTCAATAATTTTACATCGAGATCTATTAATCTATATATACCTATAATTTAATGAGCTTTGCCCAGACCATCCTTTTCCGAAAAACCGGGGTCATCCACGGTCGGTTCCAGATTCTGCACAACGACCATCTGGCCTATCTTTTGGCCGGCAAGGCCGAGTGTGAGCATTTGGTGGTAGGGATCACCAATCCGGATCCCAGTCTGACCGCGAGGGACGATGCAGACCCGGAGCGCTCCGATCCCCAGGCTAATCCTCTGAGTTTTTATCAGCGTCTGCTCATGGTCAAATGCGCCCTGGTAGACGCCGGCCTGACAGAAGCGGACTTCTCCATTGTTCCCCTGCCTATCAATTTTCCGGTACATTATTGGGCCTATGTGCCCATGCAGGCCACATTCCTTCTGAGTATTTACGACGATTGGAGACGGCGCAAGCTGGAGTACTTTCAGTCTCTGGGGCTGAAAACCCGGGTGCTTTGGGAGCGCACTTTGCAGACCAATGGCATCAGCGGACAGCATATCCGGCAGGCTATGGCTGCGGGCCGGCCGTGGGAGCATCTGATCCCGGAGAGCACAGCCATCCTATGCCAGGCCTGGAAGCTTCCTGAAAGGTTGAGGCTTGAAATTTGAAGGTACAGAATCCTTCGGCAGCCAGAAGGGCTGCTCCCAAGGCGCCGGTCATCTGGGGGGTCTCCGGAACCAGGATTTCGACTATCAAGCTGTCGGCCAAGAGCTCCCGCATGCAGGCATTGTTGGCCATGCCTCCGGCAAAGACCACACTTTCCAGTCCATTACTAACCCGGCGCAGCATGCACACAGCCCTGCGCACCATGGCTGTGTGCAGCCCGAGGGCAATTTCCCTGGGATCCTGTCCTTTGGCGATCAAGGAGGTGACCTCGGATTCTGCAAACACAGTCAGAAAGGGGCAGACCTTGCCCAGCTTGAAGCCGAAGGAGGACTTGATCAGTGCGCAGGTATTCCGGGGGAGGACCTTTTCCACCTCCTCCATTGCAAAATCCGCTCCGGAACACAGGCCGACCAGGATGGCGTTTCTAGTTAATGCGATTTCTTCCGGAACAAACACGCAATAAAAGCCGATGATCTTACATCCGGATTGCTGTTTATTCGCGCAGCTCCTGAATGCGCAGTCCGTGCACCTCGCTCATGACGAAGTCAAAGTAGCCCATGCCCTCGGGTCGATTTTTCTGGCTCAGATAGATATCCTGATAGCCCTGGTTCAGAGCATCCAGGAGGGCATCGTGGGCTTCGAGGTCCAGGCCCAGTTCAGTCCACATTTGGCGATAGTCTGTACTCATCGGTTCCTCCCAATCGATTTTTTTGCTTGTTTTTCTGGAAACACCGGGTACAGATAACACAAGCACTGCCAGACAATCCAATTTGTTTTTCTAATCAAAGTATCTGCAAAAGATCAGATAAGGTGATGGGTATAGCTGAAGAAGTGGGCGTGATGCCCCATTCATGCCTATGTTGAGTACTGGAACAGCAAGCTTGCACAGCAGAGCCGATGCGAATTGAATGCTTTTCATTCCTGACTTATATTTGAAGTCTTGCAAAGCTGTACAAGCTCCTGGTGAACATGTTAAAAGGCTGTATGCTTTGCGAGCTTTTGCTGCTGCATTCATAATAGAGGGTGAGCGCAGAGAAGAATTCTGCAATGCTTATAGAGAGGTTGTAATGACCGCATGGTTGCAATCTTATTACAATAAGCCTTCTGATCAGGAACTGGATGAGCTGGCAGATCTGCTTGATGGTATTCCCAGCGCCATGAATATTGAAATGATTAAAAATCAGGAAATGGGACAGGTATGAATCTGCAGCCCAAGAAGTCTTTTACCATGGTGGACTACGCAATCTGCAATCCTGAAAAGTGCGATCCGCAAAACGGGATATGCTCTGCAGGAAAAGCCTGTACCTACAAGGTGTTGAAACAGATTGACGGCGCATTCGAGCCGCCCATGGTCTTTCAGGACATGTGTATGGGCTGTTGGGAGTGTATTGAGGCCTGCCCGCTGGATGCGGTTTCCATTCGGGAAATAACCTGATGTTGATGTTTGCTGCGTGATAACCTTATAATCATTTCAGCACCTGCAGGGTTTTGCAGCTACTCAATAAAAAAGGCCTGTTTTCAAAGAACTGCTGACTGTTTACCAGAATTTACGGCTCTAGTGAACCAAATATTGAAATTTATGAGTGATGAACTACAATTTCAGCGAGTTGTATATGAGAAACGACAAAACATTGTAGTGACCATATATCAAGTTCGACAATAATTAACTTATTGGTATTACTGAATATCAGCAAAGATAAAAGGAAACCCGGGTTAAGCCGGCAAGGATTGTTCTTGGGCTATTTTGACCAGCCAGTGATTGACTCTGTTCATTTTCAAGGTTTAGATTGCAAACAGGAACTCTCCGGGCTGATAATTGAAAGCGGCTTTGCCTATACCATGCCTCTTTTACACCTGCTGGGCATAGACAAGCAAGCCCTTGGCCTGGACGAATCCCAGGGCCTGGGGGACCTGGACAAGATGGCCCGGTCAGGCTGCACTGCCTTATCCTGCATGCCGAGCTGGATCAGATTATCCCCATCTCAGAGGCCAAAGCCCTGTATCAGGTCTGCCCGGCAGAGAAAAAGACACTTCAGGAGATCGCCGGGGCCAGCCACAATGACATCTTTCTGCGCGATCTAAAGAGTTATATGGCTGCAATTCAGGAGCTGCTGGGCAAAGTGCAGTGAATTGGCGGCCTGAATAAAGGGATTAAACTTAAAGGGGCATACTTATGCAAGGCATTATTATCCGCTGGCTGGTGCTGACCTTAGGTATTCTGATCTGCGCCTATCTCCTGGAAGGTATCCAGCTGCACAGCTTCTTCAGCGCTTTGGGCGCTGCTGTTTTTCTGGGCATTCTCAATGCCCTGTTTCGGCCCATCCTGATTCTGATTACCCTGCCCATTAATATCCTGACCCTGGGTCTGTTCACCTTTGTAATCAACGCTGTGCTATTGCTCATGGTCTCCGGCGTAGTCAGCGGCCTGGAGATCCACAGCTTCTGGTCCGCCCTGGGCGGAGCAGTGATCATCTCCCTGCTCAGCTGGCTGCTCAGCGCATTTATTGGCGACAGGGGAGATGTAGAATATATCGATCTCAAAAAACGCGGAGGTCGATGGGAGTAGACAGGAGAGCCTCAGGCAGGTCTCATTTGGCGGAATTGCCTCCTGGCCAAGTTTTTGGTAAGCACTTTGTGCAAACAAAGATGTGCTGGTAGAAGGAAGAAGAGTAGGGACATTACAAAATATGCTGGACCTTCATTCTCATTTCGGCTACCTCTTTTCCCATAGACTCCAACCCTCACCCCAAGGAGGTTCTCCATGCCAAGAAACGCCAGGTTTACCCTGCCTCACAGACCCGCGGTCTATCACGCAATTTCCCGTACTGCTCTGCCTGGCTTGCCTTTGGGCGATATTGAAAAGAACCGCCTTCTGGAGATAATCAAGTATTTCAGCTGGATGCAGGAGACAGGAACTCTTTTATACTCGGATGCTCCATGATCAATGTGGGTAATTTCGGATTGCCTTTGATCCATCTTTCCCTTGGAGAACAGGCAGTATCCCAAAGGGGCTTCAGCTGGTTAGCACCGGGGCCTTCCCCTTGCTCATATTTATCCTCGGGCTCCAGCCGGCCTCCATCTCCGTGACTACTCTTAAACACAAACCCCTGAGATTCGCCTCGATTATCTCCACTGCAGTGTTCGTCCGGCTGCTCATCTCTCCACTGGCGGCTGCCTGTATACTGTTCCTGTTGTCTGTACAAGGGCTGGAGCGAGCTGTGGCTGTGCTGCAGACTTCTGCCCCTTCGGCCATACTGCCCCTTATGTATGCAATAAGGTTCAATAAATCGCCAGAGCTGTTAGCGGCAGCGATCCTCTTCACCACCTTGCTTTCAGGGCTAAGCCTGCCCTTTATCTTTGAATTTCTCCAGGTCTGAATTCTGACCTTTTAACGAACTACCCAGGCAGTAAAATATTGAGCAGGCCGATATGCAAGCAGGCCAGGGCGGTCAAGTTCCGGGCACTCTCCAATTGGAGGATGAGGGTGCTAGGTGCAACGAAATGCTGAGCCCGGCAGTACAGGAATGGGCATGTTTGTCTCAGAATTAAAAAGTAGAATGTAATTTATACATTCCGAATTCCCTGTGTCCTAATGCTTCGGCTTTGGTTCTCTTGCCATTAATTATCTGCACAAGTTCTTCAAACAGCCTCTCGCCTGCCTGGGCAATGGATTCGACCCCTTCGATCACCCCACTAGCATCAAATTCTATGTTGTCTTTCATGTTTTCAAACGTCTTTTTATTGCCTGTTATTTTAATTACAGGCGCAATTGGAGAACCAGTAGGAGTCCCTCTGCCTGTGGTAAATATTACAACCTGGGCTCCACCAGCAATCATCCCTGTTATGGACTCAATGTCCTGTCCGGGAGTGTCCATAAAATGCAGTCCTTTTTCAGTAGGGATTTGCGCATAATCCAGGACACCATTCAATGGCTGTTTTACCCCGCCCTTGTATATACAACCCAATGATTTTTCCTCAATAGTGGTCAGGCCGCCTTCAATATTGCCAGGGGTTGGTTGCCCGCCTCTCATGTCAAAACCAAGATTCCGGGCTTTCTGTTCACATTGTTCTACCAAATCCAGGAGCTTACGCTTTACTTGGTTTGAAGCAGCACGTTGAGCGAAAATATGCTCAGCTCCAATTATTTCAGTGGTTTCCGAAAAAATAGTAGTCCCGCCCATGCCTATTAACTTATCCGAGACATATCCAGTTACAGGATTGGATGCTAATCCAGATGTGGCGTCTGATCCTCCGCATTCAAGGGCCAATATTATGTTTGATATATCAAACTCTTCTCTTTGTTGCATTTGAGTTTCTTCAATCATTTCTCTAACGATCCTCAGGCCCTGCTCTTCAGCCTTAAGAGTTCCGCCTGCTTCCTGGATTATAAGATGTTTTACCCTCTTCCTGCTCTCAGAAGCAATCTCATCAGCGACTTTTTTAATAGGCACGCCTTCACAGCCTAGGCCAACAACAAGCACAGCTGCAATATTCGGATTCTTGCCAAGGTTGATCAGGGTCTGAGCAGTCAGCTCCATGTCATTCCCAAGCTGACAACAACCATGCTGATTAGGCAGATAGATTGTATTTTGGACCCTATCTGCAATATGTTTTGCAGTTTCAGATGAACAAACCGCAGTTGGTATGACTGCTACCAGATTTCTTACGCCAACCTTCCCGTCTGGACGTCTATAGCCTAGAATATTCATAGCTAAGAATCCTTCTTGTTTGTAAATGTGCCTCGAACACTGTCCACATTGTGCACATGGACATGCTCATATTTTGCAATGTACTTTGTCGCAATACCAATAACTTCTCCATATTTAACTATGTTGTCGTCTTCATTAATATCCTTCAAGGAAAACTTATGTCCAAATATTATTGGCTCTTTTACTTCAACCTCTAGGGTAGAGTTTTCAGATTGCACGATCACCTTTTCACCCGGGGCTAAATCTTTTGTCGCTGTGGCAACATTATCTTCTTTATTAATTAAAACAGCTGAACTTTTCATGATTGTCTCCTGGTGATGAGAAAGTAAGAGGATATGCCTATAGTTGACTATACATTTTCAGTTTGCGGCCTAGCCTGCAAGATCTTAACAGGATGCGAATGTATTGGCCACCCTTGAAATTAAAGCTTTACCGCCACATCGCTTAATAGTTAATGCTGCTCTGGCTTAACCCGACCTGCATGAACAGGGGGTAAGTGGCCATCTGACCTTGATAGCGGGCTTGCTCCTGGTCCAAAAATCCTTGCCGGCCTATCTCCAATTTGTAAAAATTATAAATGTTTCAAATGGCTCTGCCTAAATTGGTTTTGAATTCCAAAGGCAGGACTCGATAGCGTTTTTCTTTCAGCCGGTGACCAAAGAGAAATTGGCTTTTTTTGGTTTTGATAGATTGTTATTATTTACAGCCCATGCAATCATGATTATGGGCACCCTGAGAAAAGCTGCTGACTTTTCCTGGCAAAAAGGTTACTCTATCATTATACCCTAACCATTTTTACATTAAACACTCCGAGGCTTAGATGCAATTCAGACTGCTCTCCACCAGGGAAACCGCTAAAATGCTGGGCATTAATGAAAAACAGGTCTACCGCTTGATTACTGAGAAAGGCCTGCCCGGCACAAAGGTCACCGGTAAATGGCTATTTCCAGAACACCTGCTGCGGCAGTGGATTGAGAATAATACTGCCAACTATCCCGGCCAGGGCGGCTACCTGCTGCAAACCCCTGCTTTATTCGTGCTGGCCGGCAGCAATGATATCCTGCTGGACCGCAGCCTGAGCCTGTTCATGGTGTTATATCCGCAATATACTGCAGTTTTTGGCAACCTGGGCAGCATGGGTGGCCTAAGGACCCTGCGCCAGGGCCTGTGCCATATAGCCACCAGCCATCTGTTACAAGAAAACAGCCAGGATTACAATTTTGCCCATATCAACCAGGAGCTGGAAGACCTGCCAGCAGTAGTCAACTTCTGCTGCAGGCAACAGGGCCTGATCCTGGCCCAGGGCAACCCTTTAGGGATTAGAGCTGTTTCTGACTTGCAAAAGCCTGGAATAAAACTGGTGAACAGACCCATCGGCACCGGGACCAGGCTTTGGCTGGACCAGGAACTTGCAAAACATGGTCTGGATCCTGCTCAGATTCAGGGCTACCACCAGGAAGTGCACCGGCACCTGGATCTGGGCCTGGAGATCCTCTCCGGCAGGGCAGACGCAGGCCCGGGCATCAGGGCAGTAGCCGGATTGCTGGGCCTAGATTTCTTGCCCCTGCACTGGGAGCGCTTTGATCTGCTCATCGATAAGCAAAGATTTTTCGAGCAAAATATCCAAGATTTTCTGAACATGCTTTTGGAGGAGGATTTTAAAACTTTGGCCAGCCAGCTCTCAGGCTATGACCTCAGCCTGAGCGGAAAAATGCGCTACCCCAAAGGGCATCAAGCATAAGAGGGCATGCCACCGGCATGCCCCTACATACAGAAAACCCGTCTTTCCAATATTATCTGCCTGTCAATGTTCATTTCCCGGACAATTGCCATCAGGGCAGCCTGAAGACATAAATGGAATTCCCACCACACATGGCAAATCACCAATGTGCAGTAGGGGCTTGCCGGTGGCATGCCCTATACATTGATACCTACAATCCTTTTGCAATTACAGTCACCAAGGATTTTGTAAAGAATACGCAAATCTGAGTTAATGGCCTCTGCGCTTTTATATGTCATTTTAAGTTGTTATCAGTCATTACAATATTTACATAGTTACAAAAGAACTCATATTGACAAATACAAACCTGTAAGGTATCTTGTATAAACCTTGCTGCTACAATGCCTGCGCTGGAGCAGCGCGCATTGCCGGCAGACCCAACCGCACCCATCAACTATCAAGGAGGTGTTTATGCCTAAAATTACACTGCTATCTTTTCTAAGTCTCTTGCTTTTATTAGTACCAAGCCTTAGCCCCCTTCAGGCCCAGGACAAGGTATTGACCATGAGCACCACTACCAGCACCGAGGCCTCCGGGCTTTTGGACTATCTGCTGCCTAAATTCAAGGCTGACACCGACATCACGGTGCGGGTCATGTCCAAGGGTACTGGCGCAGCCCTGCGCGACGGCATGGACGGCAACTGTGACGTGGTCATGGTCCATGATGTGGAGCGGGAAAAGAGATTTGTGGAAGAAGGCTACGGCACCAGACGCTATTACGTGATGTACAACGATTTTATTATTGTCGGACCAAAAGAGGATCCGGCCGGAGTCAGTGGAGCAGATGACGTTCTTCAGGCACTGAGGCTCATTGCTGAAGCCAAAGAGCCTTTTGTTTCCAGAGGCGACGACAGCGGTACCCACGGCAGGGAAAAACAGCTCTGGGAGGCAACCGGGCTGGAGCTTACCGGCGACATGGCACCTGCTAGGGCTTCGGGCTGGTACTTCTCCATAGGCCAGGGCATGGGACAGGCCCTGCTTTTTGCCGAAGAGCAGGAGGGCTATGTCCTGGCTGACCGGGGCACTTACCTGCAGTACAAGTATGGCCGGGATGCTACTTATGATCTGCAGATTGTCTATGAGGGCGACGATCTGCTCCAAAATCCTTATGGAGTCATTCCCGTAAACCCTAAAATGCATCCCCATGTCAACTACGATCTGGCAAAAGAATTTGCTCAGTGGCTGGTGTCCGACAGAGGCCAGGATGTCATAGCTTCCTACAGGTTGCTCGGAGAACAGCTCTTCAAATAACGTTTCCCCCAACCAACAGCAAAAAAGCCCAGCGAGAAATGAGCGGACTTTTTGAGGTTCGTATGCACTCGTTTTTTGGCGAGAGCACTGATTCTATGAATGATAGTCCCCTGTGCCAAAGTGTCCGAATTTTCTCCTCGCAAAAGCCTTTTAACGATTTGGGTTTGATTTTAGCCGATATGCGCTGAGGCTTTTGGTTAGCTTCACCTACCTCGGTAGTAGCACCGTCCTTCTGGTGCTTGGATGTGATTAAAACACCTCCTTAGTGAGCCTTTGCGGCGGCAAGCCATGTCCCCAATTTGGTGTCCAAACTAATTGTATCCAGGACCAGACACATCCCCCTTTACTTTTCGCCTACCAATAAGATCTGCATATCCATGACATTGGTTCCAGTGGGCCCGGTGATGAACAGCTCATCCATCTCCTGGAAAAAATGATACGAATCATTGGCTGCCAGATATCTGTAGGGAGATAACCCTTTCTGGAGAGCTCGGGCCTGAGTTGATCCGGTGGCAAAGGCCCCGGCAGCGTCTGTGGGACCGTCGCTGCCGTCGGTCCCGGCAGAAAGCAGAACCGTCTTTTCCAGGCCGGAGAGTTCCATGACCGCAGCCAGGGCCAACTCCATATTCCGCCCTCCCAAGCCGTTGCCCTGGATGGTTACTGTTGTTTCCCCGCCGCAAAGTATACAAGCCGGAGGACACAGGGGCCGATGGTAAGCGCGCAACTCTTTTCCCACACTGCCCAGGACTTTGGCCACCTCCTTGGCTTCGCCGTGCAGAGTAGAGGTGAGCACCAGGGATTGAAAGCCTAGGGACCAGGCCTTTTCCTCGGCTGACAACAAAGCCTGGCTCAGGCTGCCCACTATATAGTTGTACGAAGTCTCAAAGATGGGATTGTCCGCCTTAGGCGTCTCCTGGACCTTGCCCGAACATCCTTGCTGGAGATATTCGCTGACCGAACCTGGCAACTGGGGCAGCAGGTTATAGCCTTGCACAATCTGCATGCAGTCGGTAAAAGTCCCTGTATCTGGGACGGTTGTTCCGGAGGCGATCATGTCCAGATCGTCGCCGATGACATCGGAAAGGATTAAAGAGACTATCCTGGCTTTGGGGGCAAGCTGGCAGAGCTGTCCCCCTTTGAGCCGGGAAAGATGCTTGCGGACGGTATTGATTTCCTGAATTGTTGCGCCACAGCCGAGAAGAAGCCGGGTCACAGCCTGCTTGTCTTCCAGGCTTATGCCCTGGACCGGAGCGGGAGACAGGGCCGAGCCTCCACCGGAGATCAGGCATAGTATTACATCCTCCGGCCCGGCTGTGGACACCAGGTTGATGAGGGAGTTGGCTGCAGCCACACCCTGTGCATCCGGTATCGGGTGAGCTGCTTCTTGGACCCGGCAGTGCCTTAAGGGCGCTTTGTGCCCGTATTTGGTGATGATCAGACCCTCGTCAATCTTTTCTCCCAGCAGGGATTCGACAGCGGCGGCCATGGCTGCAGAGGCCTTGCCCATGCCCACAACAATGAGCCTGTTGATCTCGTTGAGGGGAATGGTTAAATCTTTGATCTGCAATCGGTTCCTGTCCACATGCAGGAATTTATGCACGCAGTTTGCAGGGTCAACTGCTTTGATCCCGGCCCTGAAGATCGATTCTGCCTTTGACTTCATCCATTGTTCCTGCATATCTGATCCAATCCGAACATGTTTTTAGATATGTACTGCGAAACCCTACTGCATTGTCCTTGCCCCTGGTATACGTTTATGCCAAGTGAGAATACCACATTCAGAACACGACCAGGACAGCTTTTCACGAATCCAGAACCTCCCTGACCTTGCTGGCCAGGCTGTTCGGGGTAAAGGGCTTTTGCAAAAAGTCTACCCCTTGATCCAGGATCCCGTGGTGCACAATAGAGTTGGTGGTGTACCCGGACATATACAGCACCTTGAGACCGGGCTGCAATTTCTTGAGTTCCTGCACCATTTCCAGGCCCCCTATTTGGGGCATTACTACATCTGTGAGCACCAGATGGATCTGGTCCTTTTCCTCCTGTACCCTGGCCAAGGCCTGGGCCCCATCTGATGCAGTAAGCACCCTGTAGCCGTAAATACGCAGGCTGTAGGCAGCTATATTCCTTACTGCCTGATCATCTTCAACCACCAGAATAGTCTCTGTACCTGAATGGTCCTGTTCTTGCTCCTTGGGCGGCTGCTCATGGCCGGAATGTTTTTCCACCCGGGGCAAGTAAATCTTGAAGGTGGTCCCTGCTTCAGGCTCGCTGTAGACCCAGATATAGCCACTGCTTTGTTTTACTATGCCATACACTGTGGAAAGCCCCAGCCCTGTGCCCTTGCCCTTGTCCTTGGTGGTGAAAAATGGATCAAAGATCTGGGCCTGAATCTCAGGGGGCATGCCCTGTCCAGTATCACTCACTGCCAGCAGCACATAAGGGCCAGGTCTGACCACTCGTCCATGACTTTCTGAATATATCCGGTCCAAATCAGCATCTGCAATCTCAATAGTCAGCTTACCGCCGCCAGGCATGGCATCCCGGGCATTTACCGCCAGATTCATAATCACCTGCTCCAATTGGCCGGGATCGATCTCTACCAGGCCCAGACCAGAGGCAGGAAGGATCTCTAGTTCAATATCCTCGCCAATAATGCGCCTGAGCATCCTGCTCATATCCTGCAACAGCTCATTAAGATCCAGGATCTCTGGCTGCATGACCTGCCTGCGGCTAAAGGCCAAAAGCTGCCTGGTCAGTGCAGAGGCCTTATCCCCAGCCCCTTTGATCTCAGTCAGGATATTATAAAAAGGCTCATTCTGCTTCAGATCCAGAAGGGCCAGTTCTGCATTGCCCAGTATAGTGGTCAATAAATTATTAAAGTCATGAGCTACCCCTCCGGCTAACCGCCCGATAGCTTCCATCTTTTGGGCCTGGTTAAGCTGCACTTCCAGACGGGCTTTTTCCTGCTCTGCTCTCATCCTCTGGGAAATATCTTTAATTATGCCTATAAAACCTATCACTTGCCCGGAGCTGTCTCTGAGATAAAAGACATTGGTCTCTCCTGGGAAAACCTCTCCGGATTTTTTCTTGTAATGGATCACGTATATAAAATTGGGCTGGTCAATGTATTTTTGGAGTTTCTGGCCCATAGTTTGATATTCTTTCTCATTTGCATAGACAGATGCTGTTTTTTGGCCTTTGATCTCCTGTTGGGTATATCCAAACTGCTCTGTAAAGGCCTGATTGCAATCTATGATATTTCTTGCTGTATTTGTGAGCAGTATGGAGTCCCTGATGCTGTTAAATAACTCCCTGTATCTTTGCTCGCTCTGGCGCAAGGCCTCTTCTGCTTGTTTACGCTGACTAACGTCTATGACAAACCCATGATAATATAAGACTTTTTTCTGTTGATCCCGAATTGTGCGCACATTCCTGGATGCCCAGAAAACTGAGCCATCCCGGCGCAGCAAACGGCACTCGTGATTGACCAGCTCATCCTGTTCTTCCAGGAGCCTTGCAAACTCGTTCCTGTCTGCGGGATCAGCATACATTTGCTGCGCAATATCTGTTATGGCCTGGACCATTTCCTGGGGAGTCCCATATCCGTACATCCGGGCCAGGGTCCAATTAACTGCCAAGAAACGGCCCCCAGGGGTAGAAGTAAAGATACCAATAGGCGCATGCATCAGAAAGTCATAACAATCTTCCAGACTGGGCAGGCCAAAACAAGCACTGTCCTTTCCAAAATCTGCTTCTTTGGACACGCTGAACTCCTGAGTAATTTTTTTTTGGCTTTCAATCAGGGCCATGGGCGGGTTGGCTTGTTTGGTTGCCGGCATGTAACCTTGAACAGGCCAACTTGAGACTCTAAATACAGGCAACTCTGCTCAACACAGGCTGCACCACAAACCTGACCATAAATTCCTATTTGCCAAAGGGACACTTGGGAAACGTGCAGGCCCGGCAGCCCAGGCAAAGACCTCCCTCGCCCATGGCTGCCATATCCCTGGAGGTGAGCTCCAGCCCGGCCAAAAGCTGGGGCAAGAGCAAATCGAGACTGGTGGTCTTATAAAAAAGTGCACAGGCCGGGACCCCCAAGATCTGGGCTGGACCGATCCTGCCGCTTAAAGTCATGGCTCCGGGCAGAACCGGCAGGCCGAAACATTCTTGCTCCAGCCCGGCCTGCAGCAACCCCTGCCTGGTCACATCCTCAGGATCCACTGAAAGCCCGGCTGTGGTGATCAACAAGTCTGCTCCAGCCCGCAAGAGCTTGTACACCCCTTGCTCTATGGCCTGCACTTGATCCGGAACTATATCAGCAGCCACCACCTGACCGGAAAAGCCCTGCACCTTACTCTTGATGACAGGAATGAATTTGTCCTGGATCAGGCCAGTGAAGATCTCGGTGCCTGTGACCAGGATGCCCACCTTGGCCTCACGTAGGGGCAGCACCTGCAGTAATGGCCCAGCACTCAGAATCTGCAGGGCTTGTTCATATTCGCTGCGCTGCAGAAACAAAGGTATGGCCCTGGTTCCGGCCAGAACTTTTCCCTTTTCCACCACCAGCCTGCTCTGCCTGGTTGCGCAGATCACATGGGGCAGCAGGTTAACGGCCTGCAACAGTTCAGAATCCACCAGGAAAAGGCCGTTTCTGGCAGCCTGAAAATTGACTTTACCCTCCTGGGGCTGTGGATCATGCTGCACACCTGACCCGGCCATGGCCTGGGCCATATCCAGGGCAGCCTGGTCCTCATGCACCCACTGCAAATCCTGCCGGACATTTTCCTGGACATAGACCACGTTTCTGCCCATTTGCTGCAAACGGCAGACATCGCCTGCAGCCAGGGTCTGCCCCGCGTTGAATGCCGCACCCTTGTCCTGCCCAGGCACTATGCGGGTCATGTCGTGGGCTGCCTTTTGGCCTACAGCCTGTTGCACAGGCACGGCCCGCATTCTGGGCTGGCTAAACTCAGATCTGTTCCCTGTACCAGTCTCGTAAGGGGCCTGCCCCTGACAACCCCGGCATATTGCACCGTCCTTAACAGGGTAAGGCTCTCCACAGGCCGGGCAGATCTCAACCAGGCCCATACTGGGTTTGCCCAACAGCCTTTTTCTGAGCTGAACCTGGTCCACTTTGCATACTGCCGGTCCTGCCCGGCGTATTTCGTCAAAAAGCTTTTCTGTATCCTGTTCCTGTTTGGGCTTAGTCTTCAGCAGCCAGGCTCTGATCTCGGGCCAGTCTGAGAGCTTTTGCAGATCCAGAGCCACCCGCACCCCCTGACCGGTGTATTTGTCATACAGGCTCAAGGCGTATCTACCCAGGTTATAAACCTTCATCCAACTGTTGCCCACGCTGCATAGGGTCAAAAGCTGCACCGCGTCAGGCAGGCACTTGGGGGATTCCACCACAGCTTCAAACAAGGTGCCTTGCGGCAAATGGGCCTTGGCCAGCTCCACCATGTAACCACCGATGAGAATCCCTGGCGCGGGGTAGCCATGGAAGTCCGCAGCCTTGGCCTTGAACTCCTCAAATGTAAAACTGCCTATGTCCATGCTATTTTTTCCTGTTTTACAAAATGTTCTCAACATCCATTTGCTGCGTCAAACTAGCAAATTCCCCTGGCAGTTTTCAGGGCAAATGTCCTTATTGATATATTTCCTGCTATCCTGGGCCCTGCAGGAAAGAGACCAGAAGCTTCTAGAACAGGCCATAGAATTCGCTGTTCTGGAAATGCTGCCCTGGGTCAAAAAGCTGGAGCTGAGCATTATCCACACTCGGGGACATACCTTCTTCCAAGAGGCCATACAGGAACTGGGCCGCATGATAGCCTTCCTGCAGCGCTAGCCTGATTTTTTTCAATCCTGCCTCATCCTGCAACTAAAGAGCCCCCTGGAGCAAAGGTCCTGGGTTTGGTTTTGTCAATTGTCGAGCATCTATAACTGAGTTATGCCTAAAATGCCAATCTCCATGCTCAAATTACAAATCGCTCTGGTTCTTGCACAAGGCAGGGCTATAGCATACAATTACATGATTTGAAGAGGCTGTTCTTCTGGGCTTAGTATTTTGCCGCCCAGCTGGAAAATGCAATACCTATTGTCAGTATTCATAATTTTGTTAAGATCTTCTTTTTAAGGACTATGCCTATGCCAGAACCTGCCAGCAATAAACGAGTAGTGATTGAGCATCCCAGACCCTGCGTGGACCATTGCAGATTTCCGGTCAAGCGAAGAGCCGGAGACATGGTCCTGGTTTGGGCTGACATTTTCACTGACGGGCATGACAGCCTGCAGGCGCATTTACTCAGCAAAAAGGAAGGCCAGGCTGCCTGGCATGCCGATCCTATGCACGCCCTGGGCAACGACCTCTGGCAGGGAGAATTCAGCGTACCTGAACCGGGTATTTTTTTCTATACCATCCAGGCCTGGCTGGATGATTTCCTGTCCTGGCAAAGCAGTCTGTATAAGAAACTGCAGGCTGCAGATCAGGACCTGGAGATCGAATTACAGATCGGGGCCACATTGATGCGCACAGCTGCCAGCCGTGCAAAAAATAAAGACCGGGAAAGACTGCTGGAACTCTCAGATGCCCTGACTGAGCCTTTGCACCTCCAACAGGCCCTGGAGCTGGCCCTGTCTCAGGAAAGCCTCTCCCTGACCTCCAGGTATCCGGATCCAGCACAGATAGTGCGCTACAGCCCTGAAGTACCTGTACAGGTAGACAGAAAACTGGCCGGCAGCAGCGCCTGGTATGAGCTCTTCCCCAGATCCTGCCCCAGACGAAATCAAGAACACGGCAGCCTGAAGGACGTCCAGGCCATGCTGCCAGAGATAGCAGAGATGGGGTTTGATGTGCTCTACTTGCCGCCCATCCATCCCATTGGGCGGACCAACAGGAAGGGCAGGAACAACTCCCTGCAGGCCGGACCCCAGGAGCCCGGCAGTCCCTGGGCTATTGGCTCTGAACTGGGCGGTCACAAAGAGGTGCATCCTGAGCTCGGAGATCTGCAGGATGTCCAGAATCTAATCCAGGCAGCCCGAAATCTGGGCTTGGAAATCGCTTTGGACCTGGCCTTTCAGTGCTCCCCAGACCATCCATATTTAGGCGAACACCCGGAGTGGTTCTTCTGGCGGCCTGACGGCAGCGTACAATATGCAGAAAACCCCCCTAAAAAATACCAGGATGTAGTACCCTTCAACTTCGATTCCCCGCACTGGAGGGAGCTCTGGCTGGAGCTAAAAGACGTGGTCCAGTTCTGGATCAAACAGGGCATTAACATTTTCCGGGTGGATAATCCACACACCAAGCCTTTTTCTTTTTGGGAATGGTTGATCAGAGAAATCAAAAAGGACTACCCAGAGGCAATCTTCCTGGCTGAGGCCTTTACCCGGCCCAAGGTCATGCACAGGTTGGCCAAACTTGGGTTTTGCCAGTCCTATACCTATTTCACCTGGCGCAACTCCAAATTTGAACTGGAGCAGTACCTGCAGGAGCTAAATAAAGAGCCTGTCAAAGACTATATGCGGCCCAACTTCTGGCCCAACACACCAGACATACTGCCTGAATTATTGCAGTTCGGTGGCAGGCCTGCCTTTGTGATTCGCCTGGTTCTGGCTGCCACCCTTTCCTCCAATTACGGCATCTACGGCCCGGCTTTCGAACTTTGCGAAAACAGGGCCCTGCCAGGCAGGGAAGAATATCTGGATTCAGAGAAATTCGAGCTGAAGCACTGGGATTGGGACCAACCCGGCAACCTCAAGGAATTTATATCCAGGCTGAACCAGGTCAGAAAGCAGAACCCGGCCCTGCAGCACACGGACAATCTGCGATTTCTGGAATCAGGCAACGAACAGATCCTCTGCTACAGCAAAAGCGATTCTGACACAGACAATTTCCTTTTGATCGCGGTCAATCTGGACCCTTTCCAGACCCAGACGGGCATGCTGCAAGTACCCATGCAGGAACTGGGCCTGGAGCCTGATCAGCCCTATCTGGTCCGGGAGTTACTAGGTGATGACAAATACATCTGGACCCGGGAATGGAACCAGATGCAGATGAATCCCCATATCCTGCCGGCTCAAATCTTTAGCTTGCACAAAAGGCGTTTCCGGGAACAAGATTTTGACTATTTTCTATGAAATCTGGGCAGTCAAAAACTCTTTATTAATAAACTGTTTTTATTGACTATATTCAAGTCTCTAACTGCCTGAGTTCGTATTTGTCTTATCAAGCTGGATTTATTGCCTTAACCTTGAACTTTGAACTTTGAAGTATGAAATTATGATTTGCAATTTCTTTTTTCAATACATTGCGCAGACTATTGCTCGGGCTTATCAAATCAGGAGTTTTACTTATGGGCCCTAGACAGATCTCCCTGCTGGATGATCCCCAATGGTACAAAGACGCGGTGATTTACCAGGTCCATGTCAAGGGTTATCAGGACTCTGACGGCAACGGTATTGGAGACTTCCAGGGCCTGCTCAAAAGACTGGATTACCTGCAGGAACTGGGGATTACCGCCATCTGGCTGCTGCCTTTTTACCCTTCTCCCCTGCGGGATGACGGCTACGATATTGCGGACTACTATGATGTGCATCCTGACTACGGCAGCCTGAGGGACTTCCAGGAGTTTTTGAAATCCGCCCATTACCGGGGTATCAGGGTCATAACTGAGCTGGTGCTGAACCATACCTCTGACCAGCACCGCTGGTTCCAGCTGGCCAGAAAGGCCAAGCCTGGTTCTCCCCTGCGGGACTTCTACGTCTGGAGTGATACAGTACACAAATACCAGGAGGCCAGGATCATCTTTAAGGACTTCGAGACCTCCAACTGGACCTTTGATCAGGAAGCCGGGGCCTACTACTGGCACCGCTTCTACTCCCATCAGCCTGACCTGAACTTTGACAATCCCCGGGTGCATAAGGCCCTTTTCAAGGTCATCGACTTCTGGCTGGGCATGGGAGTGGACGGACTCAGACTGGATGCCGTGCCCTACCTCTACCAGCGCGAAGGTACCAATTGTGAAAACCTGCCCGAGACCCACCTATTTCTACAAAAATTGCGCAGCCACGTGGATCAGCACTACAAGAACCGGCTTCTTCTGGCCGAAGCCAATCAATGGCCTGAGGATGCTGCAGCCTACTTTGGTAGTGGCGATGAATGCCATATGGCCTTTCACTTTCCGATCATGCCCAGGCTGTACATGGGCCTCTGGATGGAGGACAGATTCCCGATTATGGATATCCTGGAACAGACCCCGGAGATACCAGAGCATTGTCAATGGGCGATCTTCCTGCGCAACCACGACGAACTGACCCTGGAGATGGTCACTGACGAGGAGCGGGATTACATGTACAGGGTCTATGCCCGGGACCCCAAGGCCAGGATAAATCTGGGCATCAGGCGCAGACTGGCCCCCCTGGTGAACAACAACCGCCGCAAGATCGAACTCCTGAATTTCCTGCTCTTCTCCTTGCCCGGCACCCCGATCATCTATTACGGAGACGAGATAGGCAT
The DNA here is from genome assembly GCA_964562725.1 of uncultured Desulfohalobiaceae bacterium. GTDB lineage: Bacteria > Desulfobacterota > Desulfovibrionia > Desulfovibrionales > Desulfothermaceae > CAZBUB01. The sequence continues at coordinate 19,381 of CAZLUR010000009.1, forward strand.
GGGGGACAACTACTTTCTGGGAGACCGCAACGGGGTGCGTACCCCTATGCAATGGAGCCCGGACAGGAATGCCGGATTTTCCAGAACTAACCCCCAACACCTCTATCTACCAGTGATTATGGATCCAGAATACCACTTTGAGGTGGTCAATGTGGAAAACCAGGAAAAAAATCTGTCCTCATTTTTGTGGTGGATGCGCAGAGTGGTGGCCATGCGCAGCAAATTCCAATCCTTTGGCCGGGGCAGCATCAGGTTTTTGCTCCCGGATAATCCCAAGGTCTTAGTTTTTCTGCGTGAATACCAGGAAGAAATCATCCTGGTGGTCATTAACCTCTCCAGATTCGCCCAGGTGGCCTCCCTGGAGCTTGCTGAATACTCCGGATATGTGCCCCTGGAAATTTTCAGCGCAAACCGCTTTCCGCTGATTACCAATAATGAATATGTATTTACCCTGGGCAGTCACGACTGTTTCTGGTTCCAATTGCAGCCGGAAAAGGACTTCCAGAGCCAGGAGAAAGACCTTGAACTGCCTGGGGTGGAATACGTAGATTCCTGGGAAGAGCTGATTACAGGCTCCTTGAGCCGCAGGCTGGAGACCAGAATCTTGCCGGCTTATCTCCAAAGAAGCCGCTGGTTCAGGTCCAAGACCCGCAATATAAGAAAGGTGCAACTGGTGGAGAATGTCCAACTCAAGACCGATAGCAGGGCCTGTCATTTGCTCTTGCTGGAGGTTTATTTCAGTGAAGGCCCCAGTGAGACTTATCTCTTACCCTTAACTGGTATAGAGCAGGAACAGGTTCCAAACCTGGTCCAGGAGCAACCCTGGTTTGTCCTGACCCGCCTGGAGCAGGGCCAGAAACAGGCCCTATTGGTAGACGCAGTCTGCCTGCCGGAATTCAGACAAGCTTTGTTTGATTTAATAGCCTCCAGGCAGGAACTACTTGGCAACAGTGGCCAGCTGCAGGTCAAAGCAGGCAGAAAAAATTTCCCTGCTGCTCCCCAGGAAAAGGAGAGGCTAGAATCCAGGGTATTGCGGGTAGAACAAAGCAATACCTCTATCATCTACGGCCAGGAGTATTTCCTAAAACTATACAGGAAGCTGGAAGAGGGTCAAAACCCGGACAGTGAGCTGACCATCCAGCTCACAGAGGCCCGAGACTTTGCTTTTGCTCCGCCTTTTGCTGCCCAGCTGGAGTACAGGCTTCCCGGGCTGCAACCCATGTCCATGGCCTTACTGCAAGGCTTTGTGCCCAACCAGGGAGATGCCTGGACCTTTGTGCTGGACCACCTGGATCAGTTTCTGGATGCAGTGCAGGTAGTCAAGCAAGACCCTGCAGGAATAAAGTTGCCTGCAGATATGTACCAGATCCATCCTGACAATGTGCCGGACAAACTCCAGGACCTGATAGGCGGCTATTTTGTGCAGATGATTACCCAGTTGGGAGAGATCACTGCTGACATGCACCTGAATCTGGGTGACAGCCATAATCCTGACTTTGCACCCGAACCTTTTTCCAAGCTCTATCAGCGCTCCCTGTATCAATCCCTGCGCAGCCTGACCAGAAGGACCTTGCATGACCTGCGCCAATTGCAGAACCTGTCCCAGGACGTGCAGGAAGAAACCCAAGATTTGCTGCGCAGGGAAACAGATATCCTGCAGGCCTTTTTCCAGATCACCGGGCAGAAGATTACCTCCAAGAAGATCCGGGTCCATGGGGATTACCATCTGGGCCAGGTCCTGTATACAGGCAACAGTTTCTGCATTGTGGATTTTGAAGGCGAACCTGCCAGATCCCTGGGGGAAAGGAGACTGAAGCGCTCCTGCCTCAAGGATGTGGCTGGTATGGTACGCTCTTTTCACTATGCAGCCCACATGGCCCTGGCCAAACAACTAGCAGTGCGTACCCTGGAGCAAGACTTGTTATCCGCCTGGATCCGGCCCTGGTATAAAACCGTGAGCGGACTATTTTTGCACAGCTACCTTAAAACCATGCAAGGCTCAGGCCTGATCCCGGAAAGCAAACAGGAGCTGACTATGCTCTTGGACACCTTTTTGCTGGAAAAAGTAGTCTATGAACTGGGCTACGAACTAAACAACAGGCCGGACTGGCTGCACATCCCCCTGGCAGGCATCCAGAGCATCCTGGCCAGGCAAGGCTTTTAAAATACAAACCAGGGAGAAATATATGCCGCAAAACATTTACCACGATTTGAGTCTACTGCAAGAAATGGACATCTATCTCTTCAAGCAGGGCAATCATCTGGAGCTATACAATAAGCTGGGCTCACATCTGACTTCCAGAAAAGGCAGCCCAGGTGTCTATTTCGCTGTCTGGGCCCCGAATGCAAAATACGTCTCTGTCAGAGGTGATTTCAACGCCTGGGATGCAGAAAGCCACCCCCTTGCTCTGCGCCAGGACGAATCAGGGATCTGGGAAGGTTTTATTCCCGGGTTAGAAGCAGGGACATTATACAAGTACCATATAAAATCCAAGTATAATAACTACACAGTGGACAAGACAGATCCCTTTGCCAATTACATGGAATATGCCAGGAGCCTGGCCTCAATAGTCTGGGATCTTGAGTATTCCTGGCAGGATCAGGACTGGATGCAGAGCAGACAAAAGATTAACAGCCTGAACAGCCCGTTCTGCGCTTATGAGCTGCACCTGGGCTCCTGGCGCAGGGTCCCTGGGGAAGGCAGCCGTTTCTTGACCTATAGGGAACTGGCTCCAACCCTGGCCTCTTATTTAAATGAGATGGGTTTTAGCCATGTAGAGCTGATGCCGGTCATGGAGCACCCGTTTTACGGTTCCTGGGGCTATCAATGCCTGGGATTTTTCGCCCCCACTGCCAGATACGGCAGCCCCCAGGACTTCATGTATCTGGTGGACCACTTGCACCAGCAGGGGATCGGAGTCATCCTGGACTGGGTGCCCTCGCACTTTCCCAGTGATGAAACCGGACTGGTCTACTTTGACGGCACCCATCTCTTTGAGCACCAGGACCCCCAACAAGGCTTTCATCCAGAATGGAAGAGCTACATCTTTAATTACGGCCGGCATGAGGTGCGTTCTTTTTTACTGAGCAGCGCCATATTCTGGTTGGACAAATTTCATGCAGACGGCCTCCGGGTGGATGCAGTGGCCTCCATGCTCTATCTGGATTACGGCAGGGAAGCCGGAGAGTGGGTGCCCAACGAGTACGGAGGCAGGGAGAACCTGCAGGCAATCGAGTTCATCCAGACCCTGAACAAGTCTGTATATCAACATTTCCCAGGCACTCAGACCATTGCTGAGGAGTCCACCTCCTGGCCCCAAGTGACCAGGCCCACTTACACCGGAGGTTTGGGGTTTGGCCTAAAATGGAACATGGGCTGGATGCACGATACCCTTGAATACTTTAGCCAGGACCCCATATACCGCAAGTTCCACCAAAACAAGCTGACCTTCAGCGTCTGGTACGCCTTCACCGAGAACTTCATGCTGCCCTTGTCCCATGACGAGGTGGTCTACGGCAAGAAATCCCTGCTGGACAAAATGCCCGGGGATCTCTGGCAGAAAATGGCCAATCTGCGCCTGCTTTTAGGTTATATGTACACCTATCCAGGCAAGAAGCTTTTGTTTATGGGTGCAGAATTCGGGCAATGGCAGGAGTGGTATCACGAAGAGAGCCTACACTGGCATCTTTTGCAAAACCCTGAACACCAGGGTCTGCAGAGATGGGTCCAGGAGCTGAACCTGCTCTACAGGCATGAGCCGGCCCTGCATATCTCTGACTTTGAGCAGCAGGGCTATGAATGGGTGGACTTCTCTGACCAGGATAACTCTGTAGTCTCCTATCTGCGCCAGGATCCTGCAGAACAGGAGCACTTTCTGATAGCCTGCAACTTCACCCCGCTGCCCAGGCACAACTACAGACTGGGCGTGCCTGCAGGTGGCTTTTGGCAGGAGGTTTTAAACAGTGACGGCCAGGAATACTGGGGCAGCGGACAGGGTAACTTCGGAGGTTTATGGGCCTCGCCTGTGCCCTGCCACGGCAGGTTCCACTCCTTAAGCCTTACCCTGCCCCCCTTGGCATTAGTTATCTTTAAAAGAACGAAAAATCCATGGAGTTAGGCGCAATATACCAAGGCAGTAACAGGGTCTTTTTCCGGGTCTGGGCCCCTTTACTGTCCCGGGTCCAGGTCAGCCTGCAAAATCCGGGGCAATGGCTGATAGACCTGGAAAAAGATCCCTGGGGTTACTGGCAGGGCCTGATTCAGGACGTGCCCCCCGGAAGCAGGTATTATTATCTGCTGGACAATCAGGAGCTACTGCCTGACCCAGCCTCGAATCATCAACCCGCAGGAGTGCACAAAGCCTCCCAAATAGTGGATCACCAAGAGTATGCCTGGCAGGACCAGGACTGGCCAGGACTGGACTGGCAGGACATGGTGTTCTATGAGCTGCATGTAGGCACCTTTAGCCCTAAAGGCACTTTGCAGGCTATAATCCCCAGGCTGCCGGAATTAAAAGATCTGGGAGTGAACACCTTGAGCCTGATGCCTGTGGCCCAGTTCCCGGGCACTCGCAATTGGGGCTACGACGGAGTACAGCCCTTTGCTGTGCAAAACTCCTACGGCGGCCCCCAGGGCTTGAAAGAACTGGTCAACGCCTGCCATCTGCAAGACCTGGCAGTTGTCCTGGATGTTGTCTACAATCACCTGGGTCCTGAAGGTAATTATTTCTCCAGGTTCGGGCCTTATTTTACTGATAAATATCAGACCCCCTGGGGACCAGCCCTGAATTTCGATTCCGCCTACAGCGACCAGGTCCGCAACTTTTTCCTGCAAAACGCCCTTTTTTGGCAGCGGCACTACCACCTGGACGGCCTGCGCCTGGATGCAGTGCACGCCATATTCGACCAGAGCGCCAAGCCTTTTCTGCAGGAGCTCCAAGAGACTGTCCAGGCCCAGGCCTGCAAGGCCGACCGCCCCTTCTATCTGATTGCAGAAAGCGATCTAAACGATGCTCGCCTGCTGCGGGACATTGACCAGGGCGGGTGCGGTCTGCAGGCCCAATGGTTGGATGACTTTCACCACAGCCTGCACTCCCTGCTGACCCGGGAGACCCAGGGCTATTACCAGGACTTTGGTTCCCTGCTGCACTTGAAGAAGGCCCTGGAACAGGGCTATGTCTATGCCTGGGACTATTCCCGGTTTCGCAAACGCCGCCACGGCAGCCCTGACCCGGACCTTCCCGGCCGGCAGTTTGTGGTCTATGCCCAGACCCACGACCAGGTGGGCAACCGGATGCTGGGGGAGCGGCTCAGCCATCTGGTCTCCTGGGGACAGGCCAAGCTGGCTGCAGCCCTGACCCTGCTCTCCCCTTTTTTGCCCATGCTGTTCATGGGGGAAGAGTATGCAGAACAGGCCCCTTTTTTATATTTTGTACACCACTCTGACCAGGGGCTGATCCAGGCTGTAAGAGAGGGCAGAAAGGCTGAATTTGCCTCCTTTGGCTGGGATCAGGAACCGCCTGACCCCCAAAGCCTGCAGACCTTTCAGCAAAGTCAGCTTGATTGGCAGCTGCGCAACAAAGGTCGGCATGCCACAATGCTGGCCTGGCACCAGGAACTCTTGCGGCTGCGAAAATCCCTGCCTGCCCTGGCCAGGCCAGAATTTCAGATCCAGAAAACCAAGATCCATGAAGATGCAGGCCTGCTCTTTTTTACCCGCAGCAGTAGCACAGAAGAGGTGGCAGCCGTATTTGCCTGTAAGGACCAAGCAGGCTCCTGGGCTGATTCTCTGGGGCAGGGCAGTTGGGAAAAAATCCTGGATTCCTATGAGCAAAAATGGTCTGGCCCTGGCTCCAAGCTACCTGTCTGGGCCGGCCCAGAGGATATTCTGAGCCTGCCAGGCACTGGAGTTGTTGTTTACTGCCGCAGAAAATCTAAAAGCTGAATCCTTTTTGGGCTTCACCCTTCGAGTCTCATCAGGGCAAGCCGCAAGCATGGAAAGATAATCTCGCTATCGCTAGAAGCAAAACACACCAAAGGCGGATACACTCCTGGCCTGCCAATTAGGCAGATCAGTTTGATGAATCTAACTTCGTGTTGATTATTCGAGGACAGACCCTTTTGTTTTAATCCTAAATCGGCTTTATCAAACCCTAATCCGAAATGCTTATGGCCTCTAGATACATTTGCATCCACGGCCACTTCTACCAACCCCCCAGGGAAAACCCCTGGCTGGAGGAAGTGGAACTGCAGGAGTCAGCAGCCCCTTTTCATGACTGGAACCAGCGCATCACTGCGGAATGCTACGCCCCGAACACCGCCTCTAGGATCCTGGACCAGGAGAAAAGGATCCTGTTCATAGTCAACAACTACTCCCAGATCAGCTTCAACTTCGGACCCACCCTGCTCTCCTGGCTGCAAAGGCACCAGCCCGAGACCTATGCCGGCCTCCTGGAAGCGGACCGGCAAAGCCAAAAGCGCTTTTCAGGCCACGGCTCTGCCCTGGCCCAGGTCTTCAATCACATGATCATGCCCCTGGCCAGCAGAAGGGATAAACAGACCCAAGTCTTATGGGGCATCCAGGATTTTCAGCACAGATTTGAACGCTTCCCTGAAGGCATGTGGCTGCCTGAGACTGCTGTAGACAACGAGACCCTTGAGGTCTTAGCGGAGAACAGCATCCTGTTCACAGTTTTGGCCCAGCACCAGGCAGCCAGGATCAGACCCTTGCAAGGTGGAAAATGGACAGATGTCCAGGCAGCAGGGATCGACCCCACCCGCCCTTATCTGTGCAGACTGCCCTCTGGCAGACAGATTTCTTTATTCTTCTATGACGGCCCCATATCCCGGGACATTGCCTTTGGTGGGCTATTGAATAACGGAGAACACCTGGCTGGAAGACTGAATGCAGGTTTCAGCCCAAAGCGTGACTGGCCACAGCTGGTACATGTGGCCACAGATGGGGAAACCTACGGCCACCACCACCGCATGGGGGATATGGCCCTGGCCTTCTGCCTGTTCTACATCGAGGCCCAGGACCTAGCCAAGCTCACAGTCTACGGGGAATACCTGGAAAAGCATCCTCCCCAGTGGGAAGTGGAAATCCTGGAGAACACCTCCTGGAGCTGCTCCCATGGAGTAAAGCGCTGGCAAGAGGACTGCGGCTGCAAAACCGGCCTGCAGCCCAAGTGGCAGCAAAGATGGAGAACTCCTTTGCGCCAGGGCATGGACCTGCTCAGGGACAGGCTGGGGCCTTTGTTTGAGGAGCAGGCAGCCAAGTACCTGCAAGATCCCTGGCAGGCCAGGGATGCATACATCCAGGTCCTTTTGGACCGCAGCCAGGAAAACGTGCAGGGTTTTTTGCACAGGCACAAAAGACGCAGCCTGGAGCCGGAAGAAAAGAGCCTGGTCCTGATCCTGCTGGAGATGCAGAGGGAATGCCTGCTCATGTATACCAGCTGCGGCTGGTTCTTTGACGGGATTTCCGGTCTGGAGGCAATACAGATAATGCGCTATGCTGCCCGGGCCATGCAGCTGGCTGCTGAACTGGGAGCCGACTCCCTGCAGCAGGATTACTTGAATATCCTGGAGCTGGCCCCGAGCAACAGATATGCTAACGGCAGGGAAGTCTTCCAGAGGTTCGCGCAGCCGGCAAAAGTGGATTTCCACTTCTTGGCAGGCCACTTTGCCCTGTTCTCCCTGTTCGCGGAGGATCCTGAGGACATCCGGCTCTACTGCTACAGCGTCCTAAATCAGAAATACCAGAGGCTGCAGGCCGGCAGTTTAAGGCTTGCCCTGGGCTGCAGCAGGCTGACCTCCCAGATCACCTGGCAGGAAAGACAGATCTGTTTTGCTGCTGCCTATCTGGGCGGGCACAACGCCAACTGCGGCCTGCGCCAAGATATGGGGCAGGAGGAGTTCCAGGCCATGCAGCAGGAAATAAAGGAAGTGTTCCATCTAGGGGACCTGCCCAACCTGATCCGCTGCATGGACAAGCACTTTGGCTCCCACAGCTACACCCTGTGGCATCTGTTTAAGGACGAACAACAAAAGGTGGTACATGAAATCCTCTACTCTAATCTGGAAGAAATCCAATTCGGTTTCAGACAGATTCTGGAGCAAAACCAGGCCCTGCTCAACTTCCTGACCAGGATCCAGATCCCCCTGCCCAGAACCCTGCGGGCGACTGCTGAGACAGTGCTCAACAACGAGTTGGAGCAGCTCCTGGAACAGAAAACCACCAATCTGGATCGAATCCAGGATCTAATCCAGAAGGCCCGGGACTGGGAGATAGATTTGGAGTCCACTGCTCTCGGCTTCAAGGCTGGCTGGTACATAGACTCCCAGATGCAGAAACTGGCCAACAGCCCTGAAGACCTGGACCTTTTGGAGCACACCCTGCATCTACTGCGCATCCTGGACCCTTTGCGGCTGGATTTAAATCTTTGGAAATCCCAGAATATCATCTTTGATCTGGCCAGACGTCTGCATACCCAAAAGACCTTGGCTGCCAGGGACGGGGATGGGTTGGCTCGCTCCTGGGTAAATCTTATGCGCAGCCTGGGTGAATTCCTGGAAGTAAACATTTCTTAAACTGAAAAGGACCCTGATGCACATCCCTACTTCCACTTACAGGCTCCAGTTCTGTCCTGGCTTTGGTTTTTCCCAGGCCGCCCAAATCCTGGACTATCTTAAAAAAATGGGGCTGGGTGCCGTCTACGCTTCGCCAGTATTCGCTGCCAGACCAGGCAGTGAGCACGGCTACGACGTGGTGGATCCTGGCCATATCAACCCTGAGCTGGGCTCTTATCAGGACTTCCAGGAGCTGGCTGACTCGGTACGGGAAAAAGGTCTAGACTGGGTCCAGGATATTGTGCCCAACCATATGGCCTTTGCCTGGGAAAACCAGATGCTCATGGATGTTCTGGAGCACGGGCAAGACTCCAGATACTATCCTGTATTTGACATTGACTGGGAACATCCTTCTCCAGGCCTACAATCCAGGGTGCTTGCCCCTTTCCTGGGCCAGCTCTACGGTCAGGCCTTGGAAAAGGGGGTGATCAGGCTGGAGTACTCTGCACAGGGCTTTTTTTGCACCTATTACGAACACAAGCTTCCCTTAAGCCTGGAGTCCTATCCCTGGGTACTGACCAAGGGCCTGCAAGGACTAAAAAAAGAGCTGAACGAAGAACACCCGGATTTTATTAATCTCCTGGGCGTATTCTATGTACTAAGGACATTGCCCCAGCTGCAAAATCCCGGGGAACGCCTGACCCAGGCCAGATTCGCCAAAAAATTGCTCTTTGATCTGTACTCCAGCAACATGCAGATCCACCGCTGGATCAACGATCTGCTGCAGGCTATTAATGGGCAGCCCGGGAAGCCGGATAGCTTCCAACTACTGGATCAGCTCCTGGAACTGCAGAATTTCAAACTCTCCTACTGGAAGCTGGCCACAGAGGAGATCAACTACCGCAGGTTCTTCAACGTCAATGAACTGATCTGCCTGCGCATGCAGGATGATTTCGCCTTTGAGCAGGTGCACGGGCTGCCCCTGGAACTATTGCAGCAGGGCCTGATCAGCGCACTAAGGATAGACCATGTGGACGGATTATTGGATCCAGCAGCCTACCTGCAAAAACTTCGCGGTCAGGCCCCTGAGGCAGGCATCTGGGTGGAAAAGATCCTGGAGGCAGAGGAGAGCCTGCCTTTTAACTGGCCTGTGCAAGGCAGCACCGGCTACGATTTTCTGAATCGCTTGAACCAGCTCTTTGTGGACTCCGAAGGCCTGCAGCAGCTGCAAGGGGTCTACGCCTCATTTGCAGGTAGGCAGGAGAATACTTTCGAGATCTGTGCCCGCAGCAAGCGTCTAATCCTGGAAAAAGAGATGGCAGGGGAACTACAGAATGTGGCCAGGCAACTGCACCAGGTTTTCTGTAGTTATAGATACGGTCGGGATATCAGTTTCAACTCCCTGCACAGGGCCCTGCAGGAGTTCCTGGTGTATTTCCCGGTCTACCGCACCTATATCACGGAAAAGGATTTCTCTGAGCAGGACAAAGAGTACCTGGAGCTGGCCCTGGAACTAGCCACAAGGGCCAACCCGGATCTGAAGCTGGAACTGCGCCTTTTGCAGCATTTTTTCTTCAACCAGGCCCAAGACCAGGAGCTGCGGGACAGAAAAGTCTGGATAAGCGCTTTAATGCGCCTGCAGCAGCTCTCAGGCCCCTTGGCTGCCAAGGGATTCGAGGACACCACCTTGTATGTCAGCAACAGGCTCCTGTCCTTGAACGAAGTGGGCGGGGACCCTAATGCAACTGGCTGCTCAAGACAGCAGATGCATGAGTTCCTGCAAGACAGGGCCAGAAACTGGCCCCAGGCCATGAACTGCACTGCCACCCACGACTGCAAGCGAGGAGAGGATCTGCGAGCCAGGCTGAATGTACTCTCTGAGCTGCCCGGAAAGTGGCAGGAGAGCCTTAGAGGCTGGAACAAGATAAATTCCAGGCGCAGACCTCTTCTGCAAGGCAAAAGGGTCCCGGACCGCAATGAGGAATATTTTGTGTACCAGACCCTGCTCGGAGCCCTGCCTTTTTCAGGACTGGAGATGCAGGCCTTTCCGGAACGGATGCAAGAGTACCTGATCAAGGCCCTGCGCGAGGCTAAGGTGCACTCGGACTGGATCAAACCGGATCTGGATTATGAACAGGCCTGTGTGCGCTACTTGCAAAAGCTCTTGTCCCGCGAAGAAAATCAGGGATTCTGGCAGGATTTTCTGCAGTTCCAGGCCAAAGTAGCCCACCTGGGCCTTTTCAATTCCCTGGCCCAGAGTCTGATCAAGCTCACCGCCCCTGGGGTGCCTGATCTTTATCAGGGCACGGAATTCTGGGATCTGAGCCTGGTGGACCCTGACAACCGCAGAGCTGTAGATTACCAGATAAGACAAAAAACCCTACAGGACTTCCAAAGCAGGGAAGAACAAGACCCCCAAAGTCTATTGCCGGGTCTTTTGCAAAGCATGCCTGATCCTGGGATCAAGCTCTTTGTCCTTTACAAGGCCCTGCAGCTGCGCCAGGAATTACCAAGGCTCTTTCTGGCCGGGGAATACCTGCAGGTGCCCAGCCAGGGCCAGCAGGCCAGGCATGTTTTTGCCTTCCTAAGACATCTGCAAGGCAGCTGGGTACTGGTGGCAGTACCCAGGCTGCCCTCAGGACTAGTCCAGGATAAGGAAATCCCTCTGGGCCAGCAGGCCTGGGCAGACACCAGCCTGCGCCTTCCTGAGCAGGCCCCGCGCTTGTGGAAGGATGTATTTTGTGCTAGGAGCCTCTCCTACGCCAGGGAGCCCCTAATGGCTGAGCTCTGCCAAGAGTTTCCCTTAGTATTGCTAAAGGGTGAGAGCTAAACACCATCTACTGTGCCCGAAAACACTCATGAACCAATGAGTAGCCAGCTTGCGGGGATTCGGCCAACAGGACTCAAAATGTTTGAGCGTGTTTTTTGCGTTCTGTTGGCCGAATCCCCGCAAGCTGTGAATGGTAACGAACCAATCATGATGAAGACCAGAGCCAGCGGCCTTTTGCTGCACATTACCTCCCTGCCCTCCAGATACGGCCTGGGAGATCTAGGGCCAGGGGCCTACCAGTTCGCAGACTTCCTGCACCAAGCTGGCCAGGGCTTCTGGCAGATTTTGCCCTTGAATCCCAGCAGCGGAATCTACCAGCACTCCCCCTACAGCAGCGACTCCGCCTTTGCAGGCAATCCGCTTCTGATCAGCCTGGAGATGCTGCTTGCAGATGGCCTGCTCCAGAAAGAGGAGCTGCCCCAGCCTGCTGCCTCGAACCCTGAGCTTGCTGACTACGGCCAGGCAGCCAGCCTGAAGCAAGCCCCCTTGCAGCTGGCCTGCCAGCGCCTGCAGGAGCAACCCTGGTTGTGGGCGGAGTATAAGAACTTCTGCTGCCAGCACCAGGACTGGCTGGAGGATTATGCCTTATTCAGGGTCTTCAAACTCAGCCAAAATGGTCTGCCCTGGACAGCATGGCCCAAAGGGCTAAGGGACAGAGACCCCCAGGCCCTGCAGCATCTGGGCCAGGAACTAACAAACAGTCTGCAGGAAATTAAAAGACAGCAGTTTATTTTCTTCAGGCAGTGGATTTTGCTTAAAAATTACTGCAACCGCAGGGCCATTCAGATCATCGGGGACATGCCCATCTACGTCAGCCAGGACAGCGCAGATGTCTGGGCCCACAGGGAACTCTTCCAGCTAAACCCTGACGGCACTCCCAGCTGCCTGGCAGGGGTGCCCCCGGACTATTTCAGCAGCACCGGCCAGCTCTGGGGCAACCCCTTGTACAACTGGCAGCAGCTGCAAAACCAGGGCTTCTCCTGGTGGCTTAGCAGAATGGAGCAGGCCATGGAGCTCTACGACCTGGTGCGCATTGATCACTTCCGGGGCCTAGTAGGTTACTGGGAGGTCCCTGCAGGGGAGAAAACAGCGGTGAACGGGGTCTGGCGTCAGGCACCTGCCTATGAGTTCTTTAACACTTTGCTCAAGCGCTTTCCTTATCTCCCGGTTATAGCTGAGGACCTAGGCGAGATCACTGCTGATGTACGCGAGGTCTTGGCCTATTACCAGCTGCCGAACATGAAGCTTTTGCTATTTGCCTTTGACCAGGACCATCCCGGGCATCCCTTTCTGCCCCACAACTATGCATTCAATTGCGTGGTCTACACCGGCACCCACGATACCAACACCTTAATGGGCTGGTTTGAGCAAGAAGCCGGCCCTGAGGAAAGGCAAAGACTCTTTGCCTATCTGGGCCAGGAGCCTGCAAATAATAATCTGCACTGGGCAGTAATCAGGCTGGGCATGATGTCTGCGGCCAATTTGTTCATCTTGCCTGTCCAGGACCTGCTGGGTCTAGATTACAGGGCCAGGATGAACTTCCCTGGCACAAATAAAGGCAACTGGCTCTGGCGGGTGCAGCCCGGGCAGCTGAACAGGGACCTGGCAGCAGAGCTGTACAGGCTGACCAGGCTCTATGGTAGGCTTTAGTCTCGGATCAAGCTTTTAAGGATACAAAGCCTGTTTGTGGTTTCAAGAACCAAGAACAGCTTCACAGCCTGGGCGCCACCCTCTTCAGATACCAAATGCTCTCTGCCATGTAGATGATGATCCCTATCCAGATACAGATAAATGAGATCAGCTTGGCCAGGTTGAAGGGCTCCTTGTAGACCAAAAGCCCCAACAGGAACATAGAGGTAGGTGCAATGTACTGCAGGATGCCCACCTCCACCAGGCGCAGCCTCCTGGCGCTGAAGGCAAAGAGCAATAAAGGCAGGGAGGTCACCAGGCCTGCGCCAGCCAAAAGTAGATCGACCTCCAGCCCCAAGGAGGCAAAACTACCCTGACTTTCCTGCAAGAGCAGGAAACCCAAGGCTGGAGCGCCCATGATTGCAGTCTCCAGCCAAAGCCCTGGCAGGGACTCGGTGCGTACCACCTTGCGGATCAATCCATACATGGCAAAGGAAAAGGCCAGAATCAGGGCAATCCAGGGTACACGGCCATAGTTGAGGACCATGTTTAAGACCCCGGCTGCTGCCAGCAAAATAGCCAACACCTGCAAGCGCCGCAATCTATCCCTGAACACCAGGCAGCCCAACAGAACATTAACCAGGGGATTGATGTAGTATCCCAGGCTGGCCTCCAGCACAAAGCCGGCATTAACGCCCCAGATATAGGTAAACCAGTTCACGGACAACATCAGGCTGCTTATGGCCAGCAGGCCTACACTCTGCCTGGAACGCAGTAGGCTGGACACTTCCTGCCATCGCCTGCACAAAGTCAAAATTAGGGCCACAAAGACAAAAGACCAGACAATGCGGTGGCAAAGGATCTCTGCCGCAGGCACTGCCCCTAGCGCCTTCCAGTACACAGGCAGCACTCCCCAGATAAGGAATGCGCCCAGACCTGCGAAAAGTCCGCTCCAACAGACAGGATTGAGGCCTTTACTATTCATGAGAATCTTTGTTCCTTGAGTCCTGGCCGGACAAGTTGTATACCTGAAAAAGACATCAACTGATACATCAAACCAGGCCAGGGAGCAAACACCTTGAACAGCCCCGATATTTACCAAGCTGCCTCAGAAGTAGAGCCCCTGTTGCAGATCATGCCCCCGCAGATTCAGCGTGCTGCAAATAATGCAGGGGATTTTCAAAACCTGATAGAAATCGTCCTGGACCTGGGGCGCCTGCCTGAAGCCCGTTATGCTAACGGGCTGATCCAGCTCTCGGATATTGCAGTTTCCAGGCAAGACCTGGATTATGTCCTGAGCCGGGTAGGCAGATTCACCCAAGACAATCGGGCAGGCATAGAACGGACCCTGCACCGCATATCAGCCATGCGCAACCGCAAAGGGGAAATCATCGGCCTGACCTGCAGGGTGGGCAGGGCTGTTTACGGCACAGTAGATATTGTTCGCGACGTAATCGAACAGGGCTCCTCCCTGCTCTTACTGGGCCGGCCCGGAGTGGGTAAAACCACATTACTACGGGAGTCGGCCCGGGTCCTGGCTGAAGAATTCGGCAAAATGGTGATTATCGTTGATACCTCCAACGAAATCGGCGGGGACGGAGACGTGCCCCATCCAGGCATCGGCAGGGCCAGGCGAATGCAGGTCCCTGCTCCGGACAAACAACACGCAGTAATGATCGAGGCAGTGGAAAACCATATGCCTGAGGTTATCGTCATCGACGAGATCGGCACCCAAGCCGAAGCCCAGGCTGCCCGGACCATTGCCGAACGCGGGGTACAACTCATAGCTACTGCCCACGGCAATACTCTGGACAATTTAATCCAAAATCCTACTTTGTCTGATCTGCTGGGGGGCATTCAGGCTGTGACCCTTTCGGATGAGGAGGCTAGACGCCGCAGGAGCAGAAAAACTGTCCTGGAGCGCAAGACTCCGCCTACTTTCCAAGTCCTGGTGGAAATCCAAGGCCAGGATCGCCTGGTTGTTCACTCTCCCTTGCAGCAGGTGGTGGACTACCTTTTGGCAGGAATAGACATGGAGCCAGAGATCAGGGTGCGCACTGCAAAAGGAGAGATCCAAGTGGAACAAGGCCTTGGAAAAAAACGCTTTGGCACTGCAACAGCTCCAGTCCCTGAACCCATGGATGGACCTGGCCAATTCCTGGCTCCACACAGGATGTTGCGCATCTTCCCCTATGGGGTTAATAGGGACCGTCTGGAAAAGGCCATCCAGAAGCTTGGGGCGCCCGCAGTTATTGTGAGGGACCTGGAATCTGCAGACCGGATAATTACCCAAAAAAGTCACGAGAAAAAACAGTCCAGAAGATTGCGGGAGATGCAGGATAGCGGAGTGCCTTTAAGCGTAGTACGCAACAATACCTTGACCCAGATGGAGCATTTCCTGCTCAGTATTTTTAATCTTCAGGAGGATAAGGCCCAGGAGCTAGAGGCCGCACAGGCGGCTGAGCAGGCGGTTAGCGAAGTCTTTCAGACTGGTCTACAAGTGGAGCTGAGGCCTCAGAACAGCTATCTGCGCTCATTGCAGCATAAGATAGCTGAACGCTACGGGCTTTTCAGCGAGAGCCAAGGTCAGGAACCCAGACGTAGGGTGATTGTTTATCCCTTGTAACTCATTTAAATCATTGCCTTCATAACCACATAAAACTCAACAATTCAGATAGTTGCGGGATTGTTCTCGCAAAGAACCAAGCCAGCCCTGTCCAGGAGCACTACAAGGCCAAACAAGACAGAAGCTAAAGGTGGTTTTAATGTTCTTTAAACCCATCTCCTGACACAGTCTCTCCACCCAACAACTTCCAGCCCAGGACCCCCCAGGCCAGGTTGTAGACCTGGGTATATCCCTGACGCTGCAGCCTTTTAACTGCAATCGGTGATCTGTGTCCTGTCATACAGACCACCAGCAAGGGTTCATTCTTGGCTATGGGCAATCTTTTGCTGTTCAGCAGCAGATCCGGCCTCTGCACTGACTTAGGCAACCTGAACAGGTCAAATTCTTTGCTGGAACGTACATCAAGCACAAAAGGCCTTTTCTTTTTGGGCATGCGCTTGAGCTGCCAGGGATAGATCTGCCTGACGCCGGACAGGTACCAGAAGATCTCCCACACTGGGAAGAGCAGGATAAGCAGAGTCAGGATGATATGAGCAAGCATGTCAAGCAGCTTATATCAAGCCATAATATTTGACAATAGGCGCCCGGAGCAGCCTGAAACATTGCAAGTTTTGGCCAACCTGCTAGGGGGATATGACCTGGAAACCACCCATGACTTTGACCCTGGTGCACTAGCTGGGATCCTCTAAAAACTCCTTGGCCTTATTTCTGAAATACTGGTCAAAATAACCAGCATCGGCCTGGGAGGCCTGGCGCAACAAATCCCTGGCCTCTTCCTGGCTCTGGCCCATTTCCAGGAGCAGGCTGCCCAGATAGACTTGCAGCTCTGCCTGGTAGGGAGAGTCTTCAGGCATGGCCTGCTGGGCCTCCTGGTAAAACTCCAGGGCCTTGTCTCTGTTCCGGTACGGCCAGGCAGCATCTATGAACTGTTTAGAGTGTTGGACAAACCAGTAAAACATGCCTATGCTCTAGGCGGCTTTAGGCCAGTAAAGACTATTTTGTCAATTAGCATAAGCACATTGCATTAATCTTACTTGACAAGCAAAGCAAGAATACTAATGTTTTTAATGTTAAATAGTCTAGATTTCATGATTAAGACCTTGATGTAACGGCTGCCTCTTGGCAGGTTGTACATCATAAATCTTGCAAAAACTGGAAAAGATGTCTGCAATGCCTTAAAAAGGGAGAAGTTTACAGATGCACAGTTTGCGATAATGTAGTGCAGGTCAAACAGGCTGGGGACGGAGATCTCTCCTGTTGCAGCATGATCATGGATGCCCTGACAGCCAAGGAAACTGAACAGTTCAAGGACTTGCCTCCGGTTATCCTCACTGCTCACTAATTTAAAGCAAACCAATGCACTGATTTCAGCAGGTGTTGGTTGGTACAAAGTCCACGCACTAAAAAGGCCTTCTGGACTGGAAGGCCTTTTTAGTGCAGATTATATCAGCCCAATGGACCAGGAGAGCAAAATGGCCCAGCAATACTTTCAGGAAAACAAAGGGATGGTGATTATACTGGCTCTGCTTTTAGGATTTCTTGCCTGGAGCATCATATCCCAGCAAATGGCTACCACCCGCATTAGCTATAGCGCATTTTTGCAGCAATTAGAGGAGGATAATGTCCAGGAAATCACTGTCCAGGGGGATAAACTCCAGGGCAGTCTCCAGCAAGAGGCCACTTTCCAGGATAAGACTTACCAGGATTTTTTGACCTACATCCCCTCTTTCGGGGCAGAGGGCCTGATGACCAAAATGCAGGATAACGGGGTGCAAGTGAACACCAAGCCAGAGGCCAATCCCTTTTTCTGGTATATCCTGATCTCACTATTGCCTCTACTTTTGATTGCCGGGCTAGTCTTCGCGCAATATAAGCGTATGCAGGGCCAGGGTGGAGGACTATTCAACATAGGCCAGAGCCAGGCCAAGCAATATGATCAAACCCAGGAGAAAACCACCTTCAAGGATGTGGCCGGAGCTGACGAAGCCAAGGTTGAGCTGCAGGAAGTGGTGGATTATCTGCAAGACCCTACTCAAATCCAGGATATGGGAGGCAAGATCCCCAAAGGCATCATGCTGGTGGGTCCCCCGGGCACAGGCAAAACCCTGCTGGCCCGGGCAGTGGCTGGCGAAGCCGGGGTGCCCTTTTTCTCCATCACTGGCTCGGATTTTATGGAGATGTTTGTGGGCGTGGGGGCCAAACGGGTACGCAACCTGTTTCTGGATGCCAAAAAAAACGCCCCCTGCATTATATTTATTGATGAGATCGATGCCATAGGCAGAAGACGCGGAGCAGGCCTGGGAGGAGGACATGACGAGCGTGAACAGACCTTGAACCAACTCTTGTCTGAGCTGGACGGATTTGAAGCCAATGAAAACGTGGTGGTCATGACCGCCACCAACAGACCAGACATCCTGGACCCGGCCCTGAGCAGGCCCGGCAGGTTCGACCGGCGCATACTGGTAGATCTGCCCAGCACCAAGGACAGACTAGAGTTGCTGCAGATCTATACTAGAGACAAAAAGTTGGAACAGGACCTGGATCTGGAGCGACTAGCCCGGGAGACCCCAGGCTTTTCCGGGGCTGACCTGGAAAACATGCTCAATGAAGCAGCCCTATTGGCAGCCAGGCAAAAGCGGCAGAGCATCAACAAACAAGATATTGAGGCTGCCAGGGATAAGATCCTTATGGGCCTGAAGCGCCACGGCCTGGCTTTGACACCTGAGGAAAAGCGCATGGTGGCCTATCACGAGGCAGGCCATTCCCTGGTGGGCGCTCTTTTGCCCCATGCAGACCCCATCCACAAGGTCTCGATTGTGCCCAGAAGCCAGTCCATGGGCGCCACCCAGCAATTCCCGGACCAGGAAAGATACATCTATCACCGGGAGTATCTCATGGACAGGCTGACTGTGATGATGGGCGGACGCTGTGCAGAAGCCCTGGTTTTCAAGACATCAACCAGCGGTGCTGCTAACGACCTGCAGCAGGCTACAAAGATAGCCCGGAGGATGATACTGGAATGGGGCATGAGTGAACACTTCGAGCATATGGCCCTGGGCAGCGCAGGACATGAGGTCTTTTTAGGCGAAGAGCTGGGTAAGACCAAAGAGTACAGTGAGCGAACCTCCCAAGCAGTGGATCAGGAGGTGGAGGCTTTGCTCAAACAAGCATTTCAGGCAGCAAAGACAATCCTCAGCAAACACAGGGCAGCCCTGGATCAGCTGGCTGAAGCCCTTTTAGAGCATGAAGAGATCCCTGGGGAAAAAGTATACTCCATAGCCGGGGTTGAAACCGCTTAAATAAGAACACAAGGGGTGATCAGCACAATACTGGATCCAGCAGGTCCTGGAAGCTGAGGGTCCTTTCTGGGTGATCCCAGATTGACTTGACCAGGGATCCGGCTCTGTTGATCCCGTTTTGAGAAAGATGGGCTGCGGCCTCCAGGAGATAGGTGCTGAGCTCGGTTCTGGGCAGATTGTATATTTGATTGTCAACTCTGATCCTCACTTCTCCTGCTACAGGCAGGCTGAACAAGCCTTGCGTGTTCAGCCTGGCATCTATGTATAAATTCCACAACTGCAAAAAACATTGTTCCTGAACTGCAGTCAGAGCCAGCCTTTGCGCATGGTCATACCTGAAATTCGGATGCAGCCTGTCTGCTATGTGTCCGAACTCATGGTACAGGATATAGATATCTCTATTGCTCGGTCGCAATATGGGATGGATGGTCAGGTGCACATTTCTGTGCTCATCCATGTCTATTCTGACCCCTTGCGAATCCTTTTCATAAACATTGAGCGTCTTGATATTTGAGGCCAGATCAGAATAGAATGGGTGTCTTTTGGTTACTTGCGCTAATAAGCCCTTGTGCACCAGATTTTGAAAGTCCAGGACCTGCATAAAATAGTTCCTGCATTTTTGATTAGAAGCAGATATCATTGCCCGAGGCTGCACTACCCTGACGCTGCTAAGATTGAACCCCAGCCTCAGGACTGGACCAGTGCCATAATCAAGTTCAGCCTTATGTAATCTTATCTTGGGCTGCTTAAAGTGGTCAACCTGCCTTAATTAGCAAAAAAAAAACGTAATTATTCACCACATGTTATACCAGAAGCTTGGAAACAGGTAAGGCCAGGGTCCGGGGATTCGGCCAACAGGGCTCAAAATGTCTGAGCGACTTAGAATGCGTTAATCAAAACTATGCAACCCTTTACAACCTAAAGAGTCAGCCATGATCGCACAAAATATTCAAGAGGACCAAAACCAGGATTTTGATTTACGCATTCTTTGGAGCGAGTTTTTTGCGTCCTGTTGGCCGAATCCACGGGCCACTGGATAAGGTGTTGTTACTATGATGAACAGTTACAAAAAAACAAGGAAAACAGTATGCATAACTTTATCCAAGGCTGTACAGTAAACTGGGTACTTTTCGACTTTGGCGGAGTATTGTCTGAGGAGGGTTTTGTCCAAGGGCTGCGGGCAATAGGCCGCCAAAACGGCCTGGACCCAGAACTGGTCTTGAAAAAGGGCCAGGAGCACGTTTACGCTTCAGGCTATCTGCTGGGACAGAGTACCGAGGCAGAATTCTGGGCGCGAATGCGCCAAGATCCTGGCATTTCCGGCCAGGACACTGAGTTACGTGCTGAGATATTAAACCGCTTTCAGCCCAGAGCCTGGATGCTTGATCTGGTGCAGAGCATAAAGGCCAGCGGGACCAAAGCTGCCATCCTCAGTGACCAAGTGGATTGGCTGGATCAGCTTAACACACAATACGGCTTCTTTAATATCTTTG
This sequence comes from uncultured Desulfohalobiaceae bacterium, assembly GCA_964562725.1. Classification (GTDB taxonomy): domain Bacteria; phylum Desulfobacterota; class Desulfovibrionia; order Desulfovibrionales; family Desulfothermaceae; genus CAZBUB01. The sequence goes on from CAZLUR010000009.1 coordinate 39,829, forward strand.
ACCAGGTCTTCAACAGCTATCATACTGGCCTTAGTAAGTCTGATCCAGCCACCTTTAGGTTGGTGCTGCAAAAGCTGCAATGCAATCCAGATCAGGCCTTATTTATTGATGACGATCCAGGCCATATTCTCAGGGCAAAACAACAGGGGCTGCATAGCATACTGTACCGGGACAGGCAGGACTTTTTGCAACAACTGCAGGAATTTTGTCCTGTAGCTGGCACATAACATTACTGCACATTTTTTTTCAAACAGAAAACCTGGACCCTGGAGCTATTGCTGTGTTCTTAGGAAACTGAAATTCCGGGGTCAGGAGTCTGGTTCTCGCGCAAGGCTGCAATCCGCTGTTCGAGAGGAGGATGGCTCATGAACAGGATCTTCCAGCCCACACCGCCTTGCTTGCCGTTGATCCCAAAGGCTGCCATCTGGTCCGGCAATGGCTCTTGAGCCCCCTTGCGCAGCTTCTCCAAAGCAGAGATCATCTTTTGCCTGCTGGCCAATTTGCTACCTCCGGCATCAGCCCTGAACTCCCTTTGTCTACTGAACCAGAGCACAATAGTACTGGCCAGGATACCAAACACTATCTGGGCCACTATGGTAGTCACAAAAAAGCCAATCCCATGTCCTTCTTCATTCTTGAAGATTACTCGGTCCACAAAATGGCCCACCACCCTGGACAGGAAGATCACAAAGGTATTGACTACCCCCTGGACCAGGGTCAGAGTGATCATATCTCCATTGGCTATATGGCTCATCTCATGCCCCAGGACAGCCTCTACCTCGTCTTGGTTCATATTTCGCAACAAACCCGTGCTTACAGCCACCAATGCTTTATTCCTGTTCATGCCGGTGGCAAAGGCATTGGGCGCCTGGGAATCAAATACAGCCACTTCAGGCATATCCAAACCCACTCTGTGGGCCTGATTGCGCACCGTATTCAACAGCCATGATTCTGCAGAGTTTTTGGGGGTCTCTATGACCCGGGCCCCGGTCATTCTTTTTGCCATCCACTTGGAAATGGCTAAGGAGATGAATGCCCCCCCAAAGCCAAATACAGCAGCAAATATCAGCAAATGCTGCAGGTTAAGCCCTACACCCTGCTCATCCAGGATCCGATTCACCCCCAAAAGGCTGAGCACTATGCTCAACACAAGAATTACTGCTATGTTGGTGCCCAAAAAAAGCAAAACCCTTTTCATACCCTTCAAGACCTCCTTCTATGGCCAAATTTGTTCTCAATTTTTTTTTAATCCTGTTAGTTTTAAACTGGAGCAAAATGACGATCATCTGCAATTATGGTTGGTTATAGAATATTATTAAATATATAAAAAATTCATTTTGTCAAGATCCAGGCTGCTGTCTGCTTATTAAAGCCGACTCTAAATTTGCAATCATGGTTCAGGTATGCTAATTTACTATATTGAAGTATACGCAAAAAATTCAAGGCTGCAATTGTCCAGGGCCAAAACCGAAAACCAAACTTCCAACCAGGACAGCAAATTATGTTCAACAACTTGTACAACTGGATAATCAGTGATGTGACCAGGCTCTGCTATAAGCATTGTCTGCATTTTTTCCCGCCAGACTCCAGGATCCTGGATGTAGGTATCGGTAACGGTGTCATGCTGGAGAACAACCATGGACTGATCAAGGCCAAGAATCTACAAATCACAGGACTAGACATCAACCTCAAGTATATCAACCATTGCTATAAACTAATTGAGCACTACAGACTGCAAGACCAACTCCAAGTCTTGCACAAGTCGGTATTCAACTTTGAACCTGGGTCCCAGGACGGCTTTGACTATGTCTTGTTCAGTATGAGTTTTATGCTCCTGCCAAAACAGGAAAAAGTGTTGGACAGGGCCCGTAAATGGCTCAAGCCTGGTGGACAACTCGTATTTTTCCAGACCATGTTTAAATCCAGGTCCCATTTGCTGGAATTCATTAAGCCCAAATTAAAATATGTGACCAGCATAGACTTTGGACAGGTAACCTACGAAGACGATTTTTTTGAACTCTTGCAGAGCAAAAAGATCTCAATTTTTGAGGATTGGCTTCTGCAAAGCAAGTGGTTTAAGGGGGAATACCGGATGATCGTCACTCAGCCCCAGGAAAACTTTCAAAAGCAGTATGCGCCATCCCGCTCAAAAGAAGAGTCTGTGAGTGAGTTTAGGCCAGCATCTCAGAATTAGGCCCTGCATTGTGGCTTATGGACCTCTACAGTTTGAATCTTGACGCTCTATAGCTTGGGACGCTAAAGGCCAGCCTACATAATATTTTTCAATGCCCGCCCAAAGCTTTTCTACAATAAAAAGCCGGACCACTAAGGATCCGGCTTATTGATTTGATCAAACAAGGGTTGGTACTAGTACATACCGCCCATGCCGCCCATGCCGCCCATGCCGCCTGGGCCGCCGGGCATTCCGCCGCCCTTATCCTTATCTTCAGGCTTTTCAGCAACAGCAGCCTCTGTGGTCAAGAGCAGAGAAGCTATGGAAGCTGCATGCTGCAGGGCAATTCTGGTCACCTTCTTGGGATCTATCACCCCGGATTTAATCAGATCCTCATATTCCCCTGTAGCTGCGTTAAAGCCATAGCCGTCCTTGCTTGTCTTGATCTTTTCCACGATCAGAGAACCTTCGTAGCCAGCGTTGGTGCAGATCTGGCGCAGGGGCTCAAAAAGGGCCTTGCGCACTATTTCCACACCTGCGGCCTCATCTTCTTCAGCTGGCTTGACATTATCCAGGCAGCCCACACAGCGCACAAATGCAACGCCTCCGCCCGGTACAATGCCTTCTTCCACAGCAGCCCGGGTAGCGTTTAAGGCATCTTCAACCCTGGCCTTTTTTTCCTTCATCTCGGTCTCAGTAGCTGCGCCTACATTGATCACTGCTACACCACCCACGATCTTGGCCAGGCGCTCTTGCAGCTTCTCCCGGTCATAATCCGACGTGGTTTCTTCAATCTCGGCCCTGATCTGCTTGACCCTGGCCTTGATGTCCTGGGCATCGCCAGCACCATCTACAATTGTCGTGTTTTCCTTGTCCACCACTATGCGCTTGGCCCGGCCCAGATCGTTCACTGTCACATTTTCCAGCTTAATGCCCACATCTTCAGAGATCATCTGGCCGCCAGTCAAGACTGCGATATCCTGCAGCATGGCCTTGCGCCGCTCTCCAAAGCCCGGGGCCTTGACTGCACAGACCTGCAAGGTGCCGCGCAGCTTGTTTACCACCAAAGTAGCCAGAGCCTCACCCTCGATATCCTCGGCAATGATTAACAAAGGCTTACTCTGTTTGGCCACCTGTTCCAGGACCGGCAGGAGGTCTTTCATGGTGGAGACCTTTTTTTCATTGATCAGGATCAAGGCGTCTTCCAGTTCACAGACCATTTTTTCAGAATTGGTTACAAAATAAGGGGAGAGGTAACCCCGATCAAATTGCATACCTTCCACTATATCCAAGGTGTTTTCCAACCCCTTGGCCTCTTCCACTGTGATCACACCTTCTTTGCCTACTTTGCTCATGGCATCTGCAATCAGATTGCCAATGGTGGGGTCATTGTTCGCAGATATGGTGCCCACCTGGGCGATCTCTTTTTCCTCCCGGGTGGAGTAGCTTACCTTATCGAGTTCTTTGACTACTGCCTCTACCGCCTTGTCTATCCCTCTTTTTACGGACATGGGGTTGCGGGCGGCAGTGACCTGTTTCAGCCCTTCGCTGTAAATGTACTGGGCCAGGATGGTGGCAGTGGTGGTGCCGTCTCCGGCTATGTCGCTGGTCTTGCTGGCCACTTCCTTCACCATCTGTGCGCCCATGTTCTCAAACTTATCCTCCAGTTCAATCTCCTTGGCCACAGTCACACCATCCTTGGTGATGGTGGGCGAACCAAAGGATTTTTCCAAAACTACATTTCTGCCTTTGGGGCCCAGGGTGACCCTGACTGCTGCTGTCAGCTTGTCTACACCCCTTTTCATGGCCTGTCTGGCCTCTTCCTGAAATTTGATATCCTTGGCAGGCATAATAGCACCTCCTGATTATTCTGTTTTAGTTTTCAATTATGGCAACAATGTCATCTTCCCGCATGACCAGATGTTCTTCGCCTTCAATCTTGATTTCTGTACCAGCGTATTTGTTGAACATGACCTGATCTCCGGGCTTGACAGAAAGTTCCATGCGCTTGCCGTCGTCACTCATCTTCCCAGGCCCGGTAGCCACCACCTCGCCCTTGATAGGCTTTTCTTTGGCAGTATCCGGTATAATTATACCGCCTTTGGTCTTTTCTTCCTCTTCCAGCCTCTTAATGAGTACGCGATCATGTAAAGGTTTCAATTTCATAACTCCTAACCTCCGTTGTATTTTTGTAAAACATGTGAATTTGGCCTGAACATGGGCTGCATTTTGTTAGCACTCAATTGCAGTGAGTGCTAACAGTCTGTGGATTTTATTCATAGCGGACAGAAATGCAAACCCAAATTTCGGGTTTACAGAGAATTTATTAGGTATAATTGACATCTAAATTTTAATAATTGATAATTTTGAAAAAAAACAAAATATACCTTTAAAATTCTTTGTTTTTTGCTATAGGATAAAATTTATTTTGGGAGCACAGTCCGGAGGCTTGCAAAACAAAATGGTTCGGGTTAGGTCAGTTTTGCCTGCTGTTAATCTGCAGTAAGCCTGGTCAAAGCTTGCTGAGCAAGGGCCCTGGGGCAGCTGCAGGAAATATGTACAATACAAACTCGCAGACCAGGGAGAACAAGATGCACCATACATGCAACATTGGTTTTGCTGGTACAGACGGCAGGACCCTGCTCAGCGCCCTGGTAGTTTCCAGCGCCAAAAGCGAAACTAGGCCTGGCAGCTATTACGGACTGGTCCTTCGCGGAACTCCGGGCATGCCTGTATTTGCTGGACAAGACTTCATGGATTGGCCGGTAGGTTTTATTCCCACCCAGGGCAACAGTGCCCAGGATTATGCCAGGGCTGCAATTTCTGCCCTGCAGAACAATGAGCTGGATTATTTGCTGCCTTTGCCCGAGGCCTTAATCTTTCAAGGCCTGGTGGATGAACTTGACAAGGCAGACCTTGGGCACAGAGCAGCTGGATTATCCCGGGCTGGATCTTTCCTGGAAGCGGACAAGATAGCCTGCAAGGAGTTCTGCCGCAAGGCAGGGGTGCCGGTGGCTCCGGCCTGGAGCACAGTGGACGCCAGGCAATACGCCAGGGTTTGCGAAATCTGTTTGCAATATATTCACGATTACGGTGGTGCAGTGCTCAAATACCCCTATAGCGCAGGGGGCAAAGGGGCCAGGATTGTGCTCGACACCTGGGAAGTAAGGCAGGTCTATCAAGAACTCCTGCAGGATTACAAGCCCAGCTATAAAAAGATGTTCAGGAACAGGCAATGGCCTTTGCTTATAGAAGCCAGGATGTCCGGAGTGGAGATCAGCTTCACCATACTGGTGGACAAACACGGCCATTATCAAATCCTGCCCACTGCCCTGGACTATCCAGAGCGCTATGCTGCTCCGGCGGGTAAGGACAATCCCATCACCGGAGGCATGGGCAGCATATCCCCTCATCCCTTGGAATCACCTGCTCTTTTGCAAATGGTGCAGGACCAAATAGCAGAACCCTTACTCCAGGCCATGCAAGAGCAAAAAATCCTTAGGCCCTGCGTACTTTACCCCGGCTGTTTTGTGTCCTTTGGTTTAGACGCACAAAACCAGCTGCAACCCCGGGCAATTCGGGTCTGCGAGATAAACATCAGGCCTGGAGAACCTGAATTCCAGCCTGTAGCCAGAAGGCTGCGCAATCTAGGACCCATGCTGCAGGCCATGTTCAAGGGGGATCTGCACCAAGTCGCCCCAGAGGTCAGAAACGACCAGATCTCCTTATGTATGGCCCTGGTCACCGGACCAGGAGGTCCGGATAACCAGAAGGGCTATCCCTGGAGTGTGACTAAATATGAACCTCTGCAAATAGATTTCAATTACCTGGCCAAAAAGAACATTCAGCTGGTGCCTTCAGCTATGGGTTATGATGCACAAAAAGGCTTTTACTCGGACGGCACCAGAGTGGCCTATTTGAATCTAAGCGGAACTGTGCAGGCAGAGCAAGATGCTGCCCTGGTGGCAGAGAGGCTGCGCAAAAGGGCCTTGCAGGCCTTTGATATAGGCAAGGTCAGGGTCATTCCCAGGGAGGATCCAAAGGGCAATAGGCTGGCTATCAGGCGGGATATCGGCCTGCACTTCACCTGGGCCAAGGAAATGACCAGCCCTCTTAATGCCCAAGAACAAAGCAAACATTGACCCAGCATAGAAATGCCCTGGGCTATTGCTTGCAGTCCCAAGGCAGCTCCCGGTCAAAAATTCTTAAGTAGCGAACTTTTTTTATTGCTGGTACTAAATATCCTGGCTGAGAACTTTTTTAAGAAGCTGCAAGGGTGATAGGATTGTTTGGCCTTGCGCAGGCCTGGATCACCCAAGTCCTGCTCCCGATTGACATAGACAAAGTCCGAAGCCGAGTTTTTCAGAAACATCTGGTTCATGGCCTGGTAGACCCCCTTGTGGTTTGGGCAGCCCTTTTCAAAATGAACCACTATGGTCTCCCTGTCCAGGGGTTCGGCTATTGTGTAGGCCACCATATTGCCCTCCACCTCCAGACCAGCACCTATTACATTCTGCAGTCTATGCCAGTCCTGGAAAGTATTTAATATGGCCTGATTCTCGGCCTCCAGGGTGGTGGACTCCTCGCAATCCTTCCACATGCACCACTCTGTTTGCAAGGTCAGGGCCTTGTCTATCTGCTCAAAATCCAAATCTATGTAGCGGTAGTTATAATTGCGTGTAAACTGCCTCAATAGATTCTTTTTACGGTGGAATTTATTCCCTTTGAGTTCAATCAGCTCCTGCACAGCATAGATGTAATCCCACTGATCCTGGTCTTGCTTCAATTGTACCCAGTCAGGCGCACTCTCCTGCCAGATCACACCTAGCTGCTCAGGCACACGGCATAAATCAAGCTCCTGCTCCTGCAGGCCCTGCAGTCTGCTTGGCCAGTGTACAGCATGCCAGTTGCCCACCGGGGCCCAGTAAACCTCTCTGGGGCTGTTTTGCCTGATCCAGACCAGATCCTGCTCAAAAGCCCACTGCAACTGGTAGATCTCTCGCCAGGCCCAGAGGTTTAAGAAACTGTAATCAGAACTCTTCTGCGGGGTCTGATCAAAGATGCCTCTATATTCTTCCTGCCTTTCCAGGCACAGGGGTTGGAAACTGAGCTGCATGCTGGTTTGCTCCTGGTTGTTTTTTAAGCATTTTCCTGGCCTGCATACTAAACCTGTACCAGTCCTTGCGCTGGAAGATATACAGCATCAGGCTAGCCTGTACACATTGGGAAATAAGCATGGCTGCCCAGATTCCAGTGGCCCGGGCCAGGATATAATGGCCAAGCAGCAGGGCCAGAGGCAGGCGTACCAGCCAGACAGTGCCTCCAATGGCCAGCATATTGTACCTGGTGGCCCCGGCGCCGATGAAGACTCCGCCCAGGATCAAACTGGTGGCAGTAAAGGGTATGGCCAGAATGTTGAAATGCAGATAATTGACTATTTCTGACTGTACCTCGGACAAAGGAGTCAGTAACCTGGCCAGGGCATCAGCTGCCAGCCAGAGCAGCCCGCCACAAAGGCTGATCAGCCCGCAGCCCAAGGCCCAGGTCTTGAAAGCTATACGCTTGGCCCCGGCAAAATCCCTATCCCCTAAATAATGACCCACCAAAATGGCAGCAGTCATATTAAAGGCTATGGCTGGTAAAAAGAGTATGGATTCCAGCCTCAGGCCTGCAGTCAACGCTGCCAGGGCAGCAATTCTTCCCTGAGGCAGACTGGCAGTGATGGCAAACAGCACTAGAAAAGCTGTCTGCCACAAGGCCTGCATCAGCCCTGCTGGCCATGCCACGCTCCACAGATAGGGCAGTCCCTTTTTGATCCAGCGCCAGGGCGGAAAAGCAGAGACTTTGAACCAGCCTTGCCTGTATAGCAAGCACAGGTTAAAAAGACAGCCGCAGCCAACAGAAATAAAAGTGGCCCAGGCCAAGCCTTTGTAGCCCAGTTCAGGCAGGCCCCAGTACCCCAGGCCTAGTCCGAAATCTCCTGCAGTATTCAAAGCAGTGCAGATGATCATGGCCAGCAGGGGGATATGCACCCTTTTTTGGGCCCTGAACACCGCATTGCTCATGACGAATAAATAATAAATGGGCAAAAGCAAAAGATAGACCAGCAGAAAATAGTCTGTCGCATCTCGAATTTCTGCCGGCACCTGCATTAGGTCCAAAAACATATCCCTAATGCCC